>DASVVF010000960.1:0-5446 GCA_036386695.1 Catenuloplanes sp.
AGGAGCGCTGATCGGCGCCCGCGCCGGCGCGGGTCCCCGGACCGTCCGGCGCGAAACGTCATGCCGTGCGGATCAGTCGCCATAGGACTCCGACGCGCAGCGGCCGCCCCGCGTTCCCGACCGGTCGCCGCCGCGCGGCCGCGACCGGGTCGCGCTGACACCCACAGCCACCACCCACGGGTGGGGGGCTGTGGGGTTACCTTCTCGCCCGCCCGGACCGGCTGGCCAGGTCCCGGTAGCCGCGGCGTTCCGCGATCGCGGCCGGCGGGTCGAGGCAGACCCGGTTGCGCCCGCTGCGTTTGGCGGTGTAGAGGCTCAGGTCCGCGCGCCGCAGCAGACCGGTCTGGGTGCTGTCCGGCCGCGCGACGGTGACGCCCACGCTGACCGTCACCGCCATCCCACCGGTGATCGCCGCCCAGGGGTGGTCGGCTACCGCGCACCGCAGCTCGTCGAGTCGGCACACGGCATCGGCCGGGGCGACGTCGGTGATCACCAGGAGGAATTCCTCGCCGCCGAGGCGGGCGGCGAACCCGGCGCCCTCGGTGGTGTCGGCGCGCCGCGCGCCGGTATGGGCGGCGTCGGCGAGCAGGCCGGCGAAGGCCACCAGGACCTGGTCGCCGATCTCGTGGGAACAGCCGTCGTTGATGCCCTTGAAGTGGTCCAGGTCGAGGATGGCCACCGTGACCGGTGCTCCGGTGCGGATCGACCGGTCCAGCAGGACGGGCAACTGCTCCCCGACATACCGCCGGTTGCGCAGGCCGGTGAGCGGGTCGAGACGGGCCTGCTCGCGGAACCGTTCGGCTTCCTGGCGCGCCTCGGCTACCTCGAACATGACCTGGCGGTTACGGGCCTGGGACTCCCGCTGCGCGGAGGCGAGTTCCTGGTACGCGGCATGGAAGTCCTTGTACGCGCTGAACGCCCGGCCGGGCTCGCCGCACGCGGCGTGCAACTCCGCCTGCTCCTGGATGGCCCGCACGCGGACGGCGGCCAGGTCCCGTTCCGCGCTCAGGGTGATGCAGGCGTCCAGGCTCTCCTGGGCCTTGTCGAGGGCGCCCATGTGACGTTGCGCGACGGCGAGGGTGAGCCACCACTCGGCCAGCGAGGCGGCGTCGTGCAGGACCGACGTCGGTTGATACTGCTCGATGCTGAGTTGGGCGGTCCGCTCGGCGTCGGCGTACCGCCCCAGAGCGATCTCCGCCCGGGCGACGGTGTCGAGCAGGTCGGAGTCGAACGGCTGCCCGGCGGCCGCCACCACGTCCCGGAGCCGCTGGATGGTCACCCAACTGCGTTGGGCATCACCGGCTGACTGGTCGGTGTAGGCCAGATTGTTCAGAATGACGATCTGCACGTCGACGTCGTCGCTGGCGGTGGCGATCCCCTCGGCCTGCGCGTACCGCTCGCGGGCAGCCTCCAGCGATCCACCGATGGCCAGTGCGTCACCGAGTCGCATCAGACAGATCGCCCGCGCCCGTGGGGCGGTGGAGTCGTCGAGGAAGTCAGCGGCGCAGACGGCGTACTCCAGGACCGCGGCGGCGTCCCCCAGGCTCTGGTAGCTGATCGAGAGCTGCGCGTAACTGCGGGACAGCAGCGGACGATGGTCGTGCTCCAAGGCCCAGGCGTTGACCTCCCAGCAGGCACGGGCTGACGCGGCGAGGTCGCCGGCCCGCCGCCACATGGCGGCCTGCAACAGCCGCGCGCGTTGGCACAAAGCGACATCGCCCAGTTCCGCGGCGGACGCCTCCAGCTCCACGGCGCGGGCAAGGGTACGTTCGATGTCGTAGTCGAGCTGGTCTTCAAAAGTCGTCAGTTCCCCGGATATGGCCGCAAACCGGGCGTCCGTCGACGCGTCGCCGGCTTCGTTCACACCGAGCTGATCGGCCGGCAACCCGACAAGCTGACCCATTACCGGTCAGTAAGAACGGGACCGGTGAGAAACGTGTCCCCCAACGCCGGCGTCGCCCCACTGATCAGGGCGAGGGCCTGGTCGACCCCGACATCGGACGCCCGATAGAAGCGCTCCCCGGCCGCGGTGGCGACCCCGACGGTCATCCGCCCGCCCCACCGCTGGAAGAGAGACTGCTCGACCTTCCAGCCGATGATCGCCCGCCGCTCCAGCGCCACGGTGGACCGGCTCACCGCACCACCCCGCACCACCAGGTACGGACCGACAAGGGCGTGTCCCAGCGCCCGGTAACCGACCACGGCCAGGGACAACGTCACCGGCAACAACGCCAGCGGGATCGGCCACACCCCGTCCGGGATCGCGTCGGTCGCACCCAACCAGGCCAACAACAGGCAGGCGACACCCGGTGCGTACACCGCCTGCAGGAGCCGGCGGGTCAACGCGCCACGCGGGTGGCGGTGCAGGTCCGCGGCCATCGGCGCGGGGCCGTCCGGCAGGACTCGCCGCGCGACGGCACGGGCCTCGTCGAGCTTGATCCGGGGCAGGATCGCGCTCCCCGGCTCGGAACCACCGGCCTGGCGCAGGCCAGTGGTGATGACCCTGGTGTCGGCCAGGCCCCACCACCGCCAGAGCAACGGCTCCCTGACGTTCAGGCCGCGTAGGCGTTGATCGTCGCGGTGCACCGTGCTGGTGTTGACCAGACCCCGCCTGGTGAGCAGCGTCGTGTGCGGCGGTGTGCCGGTGCGCACCAGTTCGAACTTCCAGTTCTCCATGACGAAGGCGACGGCCAGCCCGAGGATGCCCAGCGGAAACGTTACGGCCAGACCGCCGGCGACCGCCCAACCCAACCCCACCTCCCGCCAGTCCGCCAGGTTTCCGGCGAGCCGCAGCAGGTCGATGCCGAACGGGCGCAGGCTCCAGTACGCCCCGAAAAGCGGCCCGATCACCATCAGTGGCGCCAGGACGCTGACGCTGTTGTACCAGACCCATCGCCAGCGGAACCGGGCGATGACCGTCCGCGCGACCGCGTCATCGGGCGCGGTGGCCGCCGGCGCGGTTGCTGCGTCGACCGGCGCGGCCGTGGTGTCGACCGGCGCGGCCGTGGTGTCGCCGACCCGGTCGGGCGAAGGTCGGTACGAACCGGTCATGAGTTCCCGTTGCAGCCGCTCGGTCGCGTCGGCGGACAGCGCGTCCAGAGTGAACGACGAGCTCGCCTCGCCTGAACCGATGTGCACCACCCGCACCGCCGCGAGGCGGTGCCTGGCCTTGGCGCTGCTGTCCACGCTGCGGATCCGGTCCCGGGGCACGAAGCGGTCCTTGCGGACCAGCCATCCGGTGCGCATCTCGATCCGCTCGGCCGTGACCCGGTAACGCGTCGTCATCCAACGCCGGAAGTCCACCACCGCTCCGAGGACTCCGATCGCGGATGCGATCACGAGCGGCGTGACGGGACCGGTGTCGTTGAGCACGACGATGCCCAGGTAACCGGGAATCAGCGACAGCAGCAGCCGGACGACATTGATCCACACCACCCGGACGCTCAGCCGACGCCAGGCAACATCGTCGACGGACACCGACGGGGTGCCGCTCACGTGGCATCCCCGGGGGTCGCCGAGGTGATCTCGTTCAGCCGCCGCACGGTTTCCTCGGCGATGGCCACGTCCAGCCCTTCGATGGTGACCGTGCCTTCGCTCGACGCGGTGGTCACCTTGATGGTGGCCAACCCGAGCATCCGCTGCAGCAGACCGATCTCCGTGTCGATGCTCTGGATCCGGGAGATCGGCACGATCTGCCAACGCCGGGTGAGCCAGCCCTCCAGGGCGTAGACCGCCTCATCCGTGGCTTCCCATCGGTGAACGTGGTAGCGCCAGGTGGGCATGACGGTGATGTTCAGGGCGTAGATTGCGCCCAGGATCAGCAGGATCGGTCCCAACCAGGTGCGGGTGACCTCGGCGAGTCCATAAAGGACACCCAGGCCGCCGAGCAGGCCGACGGCCCAGAAGATGGCCTGCAGGGTACGCCAGAGAATGAACCGACGATCAAGCCGGAATCGGGGCGGTCGGATCCTGGCCGGCCCCACATCCGGTTCGGCGAGCGCGGGATGCGACGTTTCGGTCATGGGACCATCGTGCCGGAGCCGATCCACCCCCGGTGGCCCGCACCACCTGGTACGGATTCCGCCGGGACGCCCCGCGCCGACGCCCCGGTGCCCGGGCTGCTCTGCGCAAGCAACACGGGCACCGGGTCGTGGGCCCCCGGGCCCCGGGTCAGCTGCCTCACCGCAGCGTGCAGGAACCGTCCGCGTGCCCGTTCGCGAACGTGTAGCTCGACCAGGTGCTGGTCTGGTCCTGCGCCTGCAGGAGGTACAAGGTCACATCCTTCGTGTCGATGAGAACGTCAGCCGCGTTGACATAGAAGAACACGCCGGAGTTGCCGGCTCTGACCATCCAGGTCGCGTCCCAGGTCTGGGTCGACCGCCGAAGCGCGAGCATCCGCACGTTGAGGTGGGTGTCGTCGCCGTCCGGATCGGTGAAGTCAGCGAAAACGGACCCGTTGACGCAGACCAGGTAACCGGCGAAGACGGGCGCCTCGCTCGCCGCCGCGGCCTTGCCGGGCACCTTCGCCCCGGGCGCTCCGGGCACCGGCAGGCCGGACGGCCGGTCGGCCCCCGGCAGCGCCGGCAGGACCGGCGGGGTGTCGCTGATCGGCGTGGCATGTGCCGCGCTGGAGCCCAACATGACCGCGAGCATCAGACCAGCAGTCCCCATAAGCATCCGTCGCATCCGACAACCTCCTCAAGTGTGGCCAATGTCCCTGCGTCAGACTCGCAGCACCGATGGGGTACCTTTGCCGCCCTTCGGCCCGGTACGGGGTCACCGAAAGGGTGCCGATCGGGCAGCCCGGACACCACCGCCGGGCCATCGACGAGGGCACTGCGCGTTCGCGTCGGTCTGCCGGGGGTGACGGCGGGGGCGGCCGGGTCGCCCCTCGTCCCGCCGCCTAGCGGCGCGAACTGAGTACCACCAGGTAGCGGCAGGGCTGGTCGGTGGTGTTGCGGTAGGTTCCCGGCGCCGGTGGGCCCAGTTCCAGGCAGTCACCGGCGTGCAGCTCGTGCTCGACGTCTCCCTCCTGGAAGCTCAGGTGGCCCGCCAACACCCAGATGTGGTGATGCGCCAGCGCGAACGAGTCGGCCGGGTAAGCGACCTTCGCACCGGCCGGGAGCTCGACCTCCACCAGTTGGACCGAGCCGCCGGCCGGCGACACGGAGCGGCGCCGGTAGCCCGTCTGCGGATCGACCCAGACGGTCTGGTCCGTCGTCCGGGCCAGCCGCGGGAGCTGACTCTCAGTGCGGGCGAACAGCTCGGAGAGGGTGAGGCCGAGCGCCGCGCTGAGCCGGCCCAGCAGGGCGGCGGTTGGCTGCGCCTCGCCCCTCTCGATCTTCGCGATCATCGCTCGCGAGACGCCGGATCGCTCGGCGAGGGCACTGACCGACAACCCTTGATCGGCCCGGACGGCATGCAGGGTGGTGGCGAGGTCGGCGGT
>DASVVF010000961.1:0-2622 GCA_036386695.1 Catenuloplanes sp.
CCTGCCGCCCGGTCTGCGCGCGGAAGTCACGCACCGCCTCCAGCATGACCAGCGTCACCGGCAGGGTGGCCGCGACCGGGACCTTGCCGGTGGAGGTCTTGATGAAGTCGGCGCCGGCCAGCATCGCCAGCCAGGATGCCCGCCGAACGTTGTCGTACGTGCCGAGCTCGCCGGTCTCCAGGATCACCTTGAGGTGCGCCGGACCGGCCGCCTCCTTGACCGCGACGATCTCGGCGAACACCTCGTCGTAGCGCCCGGCCAGGAACTCGCCCCGGCTGATCACCATGTCGATCTCGTCCGCGCCGGCGGCCACCGCGGCCCGGGTGTCGGCCAGCTTGACCGCCAGCGGCGCCTGCCCGGCCGGGAAGGCGGTCGCCACGCTGGCCAGGTGCACACCGGAGCCGGCCAGGACCGGCGCCGCCGCCGGCACCAGGGCCGGGTAGACGCAGAGCGCCGCGACCGGTGGGCAACTCGGGTCGGCCGGGTCGGGGCGGCGCGCCTTGGCCGCCAGGGCGCGTACCTTCCCGGGGGTGTCCGCGCCCTCCAGCGTGGTCAGGTCGACCATCCGGATCGCCAGGTCGATCGCCCACGCCTTGGCGGTGGTCTTGATGGAACGGGTGGCCAGCAGCGCGGCGCGCTGCTCCGCGCCGACCTTGTCGACGCCCGGCAGGCCGTGCAGGAAGGCCCGCAGGCTGGCGGGCGAGCCGGCCACGTCGCCCAGGCCGGTCGGGTCGGCGGTGACAGCCGATGTCATGCGGCCGAGTCTACCCCCGGATCCGACAACATGATCTTGATCTTTCCCCCCGGCCCGGCGCACCCATCGGTGCGGTGCCGGGCCGCGTGCGGGCCAACCGCCGCCCCGACCGGTACCTTGACTGACCGTGGACGTATTCGTCGTTGACCACCCGCTCGCCCAGTCGCGGCTCACCGCGCTGCGCGACGCCCGCACCGACTCGGGATCGTTCCGGGCCGCCCTGCACGAGCTGACCACCATGCTGGTCTACGAGGCGGCCCGCGCCTTCCCGGTCGAGCACTACGAGGTGCACACGCCGGTCGCCCCCACCACCGGCAGCCGGCTGGCCAACCCCCCGCTGCTTGTGCCGGTGCTGCGCGCCGGGCTGGGCATGACCGACGCGGCGCTGGCCCTGCTGCCCGAATCCTCGATGGGCTTCGTCGGCCTGGCACGCGACGAGGAGACGTTCGAGCCGCGCGCCTACCTGGAGTCGCTGCCGCGCGACCTGAGCGGCCTGCCGGTGCTCGTGCTCGACCCGATGCTGGCCACCGGCGGCTCGCTGGAGCACTGCTGCCGCCTGCTGGCCGACCGGGGTTGCACCGACATCACCGTGCTCTGTGTGCTGGCCGCCCCGGCGGGCATCGACCGGCTGGACCGCTCCGGGCTGCCGTTGCGACTGGTCACCGCGGCGATCGACGAACGGCTCAACGACAAGATGTTCATCGTGCCGGGGCTCGGCGACGCCGGCGACCGCCAGTTCGGCGGTATGCCCCGCTTCTAGGAGGGCGCTCCGGGCCCGACCCCGGGGGACGGGACGGAGACCCGAAAACCGCTCACAACCGAAAGGGGTCGCTGGTCGATGCCCTATTGTGGGCGGCGATGAATCCGAACGTCGCTGTCATCGTGATCTGCTACAACGACGCCGGGCGGCTCCCCCGCGCGGTGGCCTCCGCCACGGCCCAGTCGCTGGCGAACCTGGAAGTGATCATCGTCGACGACTGTTCGACCGATGACACCGGGCAGGTCGCCGCCCGACTGGCGGCCCGCGACCCGCGGATCCGCTACCACCGCCTACCGGCCAACAGCGGCGGCTGCTCGGCCCCCCGCAACGCCGGCATCGAGCTGGCCCGGGCGCCGTACCTGATGTTCCTGGACTCCGACGACGCGTTGCCGCGCGACGCCTGCGAGAGCCTGATGCGGGTGCTGGACGAGACCGGCGCTGACTTCGTCACCTCCCGGGTGGAGCGCTACTACGAGTTCGAGAACACCACCAAGTGGTGGTACCAGAACCTGTTCCGGGAACGGCGGGTGATCGAGGGGATCCGCGCGGCGCCGGAATACCTCTTCGACCACCTGTCCACCAACAAGATGTACCGGCGCGACTTCATCGAACGCCATCAGCTGCGCTTCCCGCTCGGTGTGCACTGGGAGGACCAGCTGTGGTCGGCCCAGGCGTACTGCCTGGCGCACCGCTTCGCGGTGGCACCGTGGCCCGGGTACAAGTGGTGGCACGCCGGCGAGGGCACCTCGATCTCGTCGAGCACCCAGTCCCTGACCGGGCTGGCCGACCGGATCACCGTGGCCAAGCTGGTCGACGATTTCCTCACCGCCTCCGACCATGCCGACCTGCGGGTCGACAAGGACTTCAAGTTCCTCCGGCACGACCTCAAGATCTACCTGACCGAGTTGGGGTCGGTCGACCTGGACTGGATCGAGCGGTTCGCGGCGCTGGTCGTGCCGTACCTCGACCAGCTCGACCCGGCGGCCTACCTGCGGCTCAACCGGGCCGAGCGGGTCTGCGTACACCTGCTGCGGCGCGGTCGGCTGGCGGAGGCGGCCGAGGCCTCGCTGCAGGTCGTCCGCCCGGAGCGGCCGCCGCGGCTGACCAC
>DASVVF010000962.1:0-3902 GCA_036386695.1 Catenuloplanes sp.
CGGCATCCGCCATTGCTGTCCCGTGGCTGAATTGTTACCGGGGGCAACATCCTCGCTGTTGCGTGTGCGCGCTCACAAGCCATAGGTTGCCGGAGACAACAAACCATGTGGGCCGGGTCACGCACCACTGGCGGCGGGGCCTGATGTCGTCCGCTCGAAACCTTGTTCACAGTCGGTGCCGCCCGGGTCCCGGCTCACCTCGCGCCGCCGTCGCGCGCCGGCCCACCCGGCGTCCCGGTCGCGCGACACGTTCTCCGGAAAGGATCCGTGCTCATGCGAAGAGGCATACCCGCGCTGGCCATGGCCCTCGTGGTGACCGGCGGTGCGGCCGCGTGCGGCGGCGACTCGACCGGCGGCACCCCGGCGGGCTCGGCGCCGCAGCCCAAGATCGGTGTGGTGCTGCCGGACAGCAAGTCCTCAGCCCGCTGGGAGACCGCCGACCGCAAGTATCTGACGGAGGCCTTCAAGGCCGCCGGCGTGCAGTACGACATCCAGAACGCCCAGGGCTCCAAGGACTCGTTCCAGACGATCGCCGAGCAGATGATCACCAACGGTGCCACCGTTCTGATGATCGTCAACCTGGACAGCGGCACCGGCAAGGCGGTCCTGGACCGGGCCAAGGCCCAGGGCGTCGCCACGATCGACTACGACCGGCTCACCCTCGGCGGCGGCGCGCAGTACTACGTCAGCTTCGACAACACCAAAGTCGGCCAGTTGCAGGGCGAGGGCCTGGTCAAGTGCCTGGCCGCCAAGAACGCGCAGAAGCCGATCGTCGCCGAGCTCAACGGTTCCCCGACGGACAACAATGCGACGCTGTTCAAGAACGGCTACGACTCGGTGCTCAAGCCCAAGTACGACGCCGGCGAGTTCGTGAAGGGACCGGACCAGTCGGTGCCGGAGTGGGACAACGCCCAGGCGGCCACCATCTTCGAGCAGATGCTCACCCAGGAGTCCAAGATCGCCGGGGTGCTGGCGGCCAACGACGGGCTGGGCAACGCCGCGATCACCGTGCTGCGCAAGCAGCGGCTCAACGGCACGGTTCCGGTGACCGGGCAGGACGCCACCGTGCAGGGGCTGCAGAACATTCTCGCCGGTGACCAGTGCATGACGGTCTACAAGGCCATCAAGAAGGAGGCCGACGCGGCCGCCGAACTGGCCATCTCGCTGGCCAAGAAGCAGCCCAAGCAGGTCACCGGGAAGGTCAGCGACCCGGAGTCCAAGCAGGACGTTCCGGCGGTGCTGCTGGAGCCGGTCGCGATCACCAAGGACAACGTCAAGGACGTGGTCACCGACGGCTACGTCACCGCAGCCGAGCTGTGCACCGGCGCGTACGCCGCGAAGTGCACCGAGGCCGGCATCAGCTGACCTTGAGGGCCCGGCCCCGCCGGTCGAGCGCCGCAGCCCGGGCGCTCGACCGGCGGGTTGCACGGGCCACCGCAGACAGGTACCCCCCTCGGAAAGGAGCTGGCGTGCCCGATACCCCCGTTCTCGAGCTGCACGGCGTCGACAAGCGCTTCGGACCGGTCCACGTCCTGCGTGAGGTCGACTTCGCCGTCTATCCCGGCCAGGTGACCGCCCTCGTGGGCGACAACGGAGCCGGCAAGTCCACCCTGGTCAAGTGCATCGGCGGAATCCACCCCATCGACGCGGGGGAGTACCTCTTCCAGGGCCGGTCGGTCACCGTGCACACCCCCCGGGAGGCCGCCGACCTGGGCGTCGAGATCGTCTACCAGGATCTCGCCCTCTGCGACAACCTCGACATCGTGCAGAACATGTTCCTCGGCCGGGAACGCCGCAGTGGGCTGGTCCTGGACGAGGTGACCATGGAGGAGCTGGCCACCCGGACCTTGGCCGAGCTGTCCGTACGCACCGTCCGATCGGTGCGCCAGCTGGTCGCCAGCCTCTCCGGCGGGCAGCGCCAGACGGTGGCGATCGCCAAGGCGGTGTTGTGGAACAGCACGGTGGTGATCCTCGACGAACCCACCGCGGCGCTGGGCGTCGCGCAGACCGCGAACGTGCTGGAACTGGTCCGCCGGCTGGCCGACACCGGCCACGCGGTCGTGCTGATTTCCCACAACATGAACGACGTGTTCGCCGTATCGGACCGCATCGCGGCGTTGTACCTGGGCCGGATGGTGGCCCAGGTCAAGACCACCGACGTGACGTACGCGCAGGTGGTGGAGCTGATCACGGCCGGGCGCAGCGGGGACCTGGGGCTGGCACCGGCCGGCGCGGACCGGACGAACGGAGGGCGGTCATGAGCGCGGTGACCACGGCGGCCCCACCCGCCGGCACCGAGACGGCGGCGTCGCCGTTGGGGCAGCACGTCCGGGCGTACCTCGGCCGGCTGCGCGGTGGTGAGATGGGCGCCCTGCCGGCGGTGCTCGGGCTGGTCGTGCTGTGCGGGGTGTTCGCCATCCTGCGCAACGTGTTCCTGTCCCCGGCGAACTTCGCCAACCTGCTGGCCCAGGGCGCGAGCATCATGGTGATCGCCATGGGGCTGGTGTTCGTGCTGCTGCTCGGCGAGATCGACCTCTCGGCCGGTTACACCAGCGGGCTGTGCGCGGCTGTGCTCGCGGTGCTGCTCACCGAACGTGGCCTGCCGTGGTATGTGGCCGTCCTGGCCGCGCTGGGCACCGGAATGGTGATCGGCACGCTGATCGGCTCTCTGGTGGCCAAGGTCGGCATCCCGTCGTTCGTGGTGACGCTGGCCGCGTTCCTGGCCTTCCAGGGCGTGATGCTGCTGATCCTGGACGCCGGTAAGAACATCTCCGTGCGCGACCCGGCCATCATCGCGATCAACAGCGGCGGCCGGCTGCCGCCGCTGGTCGGCTGGGCGCTGCTGCTCGCCGTCGTCGGCGCGTACGCGGCCGTGCAACTCACCCGGCGCGGCAAGCGGGCCACCCGGGGCCTGAGCGTCGACCCGATGGCGCTGATCGCCGTGCGGGTCGGGACGCTGGCCGCCGTCGGCGGGATCGCGGTCTATGTGCTCAACCTGGAACGCGGTCGGCTGATCGCGGTGCGCGGCGTGCCCACCGTGGTCCTGGTCGTCGGGCTGGTGCTGGTGGCCGGCACGTTCGTGCTGAGCCGGACGGCGTACGGCCGGCACATCTACGCCGTCGGCGGCAACCGGGAGGCGGCGCGCCGGGCCGGCATCAACGTCGACCGGATCCGGATCTCGGCGTTCGTCATCTCCTCCACCCTCGCCGCCGTCGGCGGAATCCTGGCGGCGTCGCGGGCGAACTCCGTCGACCCGAACACCGGGGGCAGCAGCGTGCTGCTGTACGCCGTCGGCGCGGCGGTGATCGGCGGGACCAGCCTCTTCGGCGGCAAGGGCCGGCTGCTCGACGCGGTCATCGGCGGCGCGGTGATCGCCGTGATCGTCAACGGAATGGGGCTGATGGGCTACAGCGCCGGCGTCCAGTACGTTGTGACCGGCACGGTTCTGCTGCTGGCCGCCGGGGTCGACGCGTTGTCGCGTCGCCGGGCCGCGGCTGCGGGGCTGCGCTGACCCGCGTCCCACCCGTCACCGTGGAAAGCTGAGCATGCGCGCCGGACCGAGCCAGGACGAGATCCGCCGGCTCAACCTCGGGGTGCTGCTGCGCTACGTCCACGTCCACGGGCCCACCTCGCGGGCCGAGCTGACCGCGCGGCTCGGTCTGAACCGCAGCACGATCGGGGCGCTGACCGCGGACCTGACGGCGGCCGGCCTGGTCCGTGAGGAGTTGCCGCGCGGCCACGGCCGGGCCGGCCGACCGTCTCTTGTGGTCCGGCCCGAGCCGGGCATCCACGTGTTCGCCGTCACCGTCGACGCGGACCTGGTCACCGCCGCCCGGGTGGGGCTCGGCGGGGTCATCCTCGACCGCGGCGACGCGCCGCGTCCGCGCGGCGACGCCGCGCCC
>DASVVF010000963.1:0-3019 GCA_036386695.1 Catenuloplanes sp.
GGTTGGGGGCGGACGCCCGGGCGACGGGGGCATACACCGAGCGCCCACCCTGACATCCATGACACCAAGCGGCACCGAAAGCGCAGCGAAGAAAGTCCGGGGTCTGCTGGCCCTTTCCTGAGTGCTCCACTGGACAAGAAGGAGCGTCCGGGCCGACAACGGCCCGGACGCCCTCAGCGGGTTTCAGTTACAGCGAATCGGCCGTACTCTCCGACGGCCCGGCCGACGGCGACGACGACCCGGCGCCCGCCCTTTTCGGGGCAGTCCCGCTGCGCCGCGGCGTCCGCCGCCGTGGTCCGCGGTCCTAGCCCGGTTGCTGCTGTCGGCTGTGAAGATGACCCGTGTTTCACCGGGCCCGTCGGCGTAAGCGGCGGTACCCAGCCCCACCGCTGCGGCGACCGCGGCTCCGGCGAAGGCCAGACCGCCGCGGCGCTGCCACCTGCGCCGAGGCCCGCGCCTCAGCCGCTCGCCGCGCCGAGAGAGCTTGTCCTGGCTATCCATAGCCCCACCCCTCCACGCCTTCGCACGTATGCCCCGACGTCCAACGTCTCCACGCCCTTGCTGGTCACACCGACCAGACGGCCATCATGCGGCTATCCACAGACTTGACTCACAGGAGCTTCAGCTCCACACCCAGCCGGTTGCCCACGTCGGTGCCGACGAGGACGCTTGCCATGGTGTATTGGTACGGCCACTCATCGACGCGCCGACCCGGCCGCGAGCAGACATCCGATGGGTCGACGAAGTCGAGGCGGGGCATCTGGCCGTCGGCAACGACTTGCATCCGGCACCTAGGTACAGGTTTACCGTCATGGGTATGACCAGCGATGATCACGCGTGGGTGCCCGAGGCGTGCACCCTTCCGACCGTGGACCGGCCGCTGCGGCTGGCCGAGTTCGACGATCTGTTCGCCACCGCTCTGCGCGAGCAGCAGCGGCTGTCACCGACCGTCCTGCGGTGGCGCCTCGACCCGGCCGCCGAGGCGGCGGCCCGGGATCTGACGGCCCGAGAAAGCTCCTGCTGCTCGTTTTTCTCGTTCGCCTTCGCCGACAACGCTGACGGTGATGGGCTGCGGGTGGACGTGCAGGTGCTGGCCCGGCATGTCGACGTCCTGGACGCGCTCGCTGGCCGGGCCGCCGCGATGGTGGCCGGGTGAGCGGCCTGCGCAGCGGTCAGGTCGCCGCCGCGGCCGGGGTGAACCTGCAGACGCTGCGCTACTACGAGCGTCGCGGGCTGCTCGCCGAACCGGATCGCAGCCTGGGCGGGCACCGCCTGTATCCGGAGCAGGCGGTCACCGTGCTGAAGGTGATCAAGGCGGCGCAGCGGCTCGGGTTTACCCTCGATGAGGTCGCCGAGCTGCTCGAAGCCGGCCGCCACCACCACAGACGGCGCCCGGACATCGGATTGCAGGCCCGCGCTCGGGCCAAGCTCGCCGAGGTAGAGGCGAAGATCGCCGATCTGCAGGTCATCGCCGGCACGCTGCGGGCCGCCGTCGACGCCGGCTGCGATGACCTCGTCGCCTGCGCCGGTCAGCCGTGCTGCCCCATCCCGTTCGCCACCATCGCCGTAGGAGCCCCCGATGCCGAAGACCGCTGACTGCACCCGCCGGGTGCCGCCGTCCGGGCTGACCAGCCTGGCCGTGTGTGGCTCGCCGGCGCTCATCGATCCTCCATCGGATGTCGAGCGCTGCGGCCCGCGACTGGTATGACCAATCGCAGTTGTCACCGGGGGCCCGAAGGCGTACGGCCGGGGGCGCCAGCACGCGCCCCGGCCGTACGCGAATCAGGGCAGGTCGACCGGGCGCAGGACGCGGTCGATGCCGTGGGCGACCTGCTTGTTGCCCTTGTTGATGTCGAACCGCACGATCCTCGGGTTGCGGTCGTTGCGGTCAGCGTCGATCAGGCGAACGGATGCGTGCCGGCGGACGTCCACTGTGACAGTTGGGCTGAGGGCGGTGGTGAGCTCGGCACCGTCGGACCTGAGGGCCGCGCGGCGGTTGATCGTGGCCCCTGGAACGACGTGGTACAGCAGGACGTTTCCACGGTGTCGATGCCAAGTCCGGCGACCGTCGTGAAGGCGGCGCGCTCGCCGGGGAGGCCGCGCTGGCCGGTGACCTCCTTGGCGAGCTGCCGGAACGCTGCGTCGGTGGGAGCGAAGGTCGTCAGCGCGACCTTGCCGTCGGTGAGCACCTTGACCGGCGAGTTCGGCTTCGCCTTGAGGACGGCCTGGACCGCGGCGGTGAGCACGTCGAAGTCGCGCGCGTTGCGGTCGAAGCCGCTCATGTCCGTGGTGAGCACGGTGGCGAGCGAGGTGGTTCCCAGATGCCTCGAGCTGTGCGCCTGGGCGCCGGGTACGGCGATCGCGGTGGTGGCCACGGCCGTGGCCACCACGCCGACGCCGATCCGGATGCCGATGCGTGCGATGTTCATCATGCGAGCCTTTCGCCGATGCGGGAGTGACGACGTCCGTCACACCGATGCTTCGGATCGTCGGTGGGTCGCGGATGGGTCACCGACCGAAGCAATCCCGGCTAGGTTGCCGCGCGGCCGGCGCCGTGGCACCGCCTCGGCGGCCCCGCCGGGCCGGTGTGCCGTTGACCCGGAGTCCATGAACCGACGGCTACGGAGATGTTGGGGGCGCTACCAGCTCTGGTGAGTCCAACCTGTCCTGTGTGGGCCATGTCGCGACTGCGGGCAACCCGACATTGGCTGTGCGGTCCAGTCGTGGCCACTTCGACCTGGCCGAGGCCAGCGATCCGCACGATCAGATTGCTGGATGCGAAACCGGGGCGATTGCCCCATGGGGCAGTGCGGCGTGCCCGTGCAAATGTCCCAAAGTTTGCCAAATCCGGATACATAACGCTTATGTTCTCAGGGTCCTGAGTCGAAAATAGACCTCAGGTGACGGGGTTGAGGGTGGCCTGGTAGCCGAGTTGGTGGAGTTGTCCGACGAGGCGGCGGGCTTGCCGGGCGGGGTCGGTGCGGGTCAGGTAGTAGGCGGCGCCGAGGTCTGTGTAGTC
>DASVVF010000964.1:0-2484 GCA_036386695.1 Catenuloplanes sp.
CCGCCGGCCTGACGGTCACCGGCGCGGGCCCCGGGTCCGCCGGGCGGGTCGGTGGACGGTCGGTCGACGGGCCCGGCGTGGGGACGACCGCGGAGTCGGCTGGCGCCGGACCGGTCGACGGCGGGTCCAACGGCAGGTCGCTGAAGACCGGCGTGGACAGCAGGGGATCCCGCGCGCTGGGCAACGCCGCCGGCGGCGCGTCCGGGGTCTTCGGGACCAGCACGAACGCGGCGATGAGCAGCCCGACCATCACCAACACGCCCGCGGCGACCGGCAGCCAGGGCACCGCGATGCCGAACGACCCCGGCGCCCGGCGTGCCGGCTCCGCGCCGGGCCGACCATCGCCGGCCATACCCGTAGTGCTGCCCACACCAGTAGTTACGCAGGCGCGGGCGGCCCGGATCAATGTCAGCCAAGGAAAACTTAAGACAACGACGCGGTCGGCTGTCGGTCAGCCGACCGCCGCGGACCGAACCAACGGCAATGTGCGGTACGCGATCTGCTCCGCCAGCGCGATGATCGTCGAGGCGCGGACAATCCCCTCGTACGAGAGCAACTGGTCGATCACCCGCTGCAGGTCGGCGTTGGACCGGGCAACGACCCGGCACATCAGGTCACCGGAGCCGGTGATCGTGTGCGCCTCCAGGACCTCCGGTATCTCGGCCAGGTGGGCGGCGACCGCGTCGTGCCCGTACCGCTGACCGATCTCCAGGGTCACGAACGACATCACCCCGAAGCCGATGGCGGCGGGCACGATGTCCGGCCCGAAGCCCTGGATCACCCCCCGGCCGACCAGCTTGTCCAGCCGGGCCTGGGCGGTGCCCCGGGCGACGCCGAGCCGCCGGGCGCACTCCAACACGCCGATCCGCGGCTCCTGCGCCAGCAGGGCGATGAGTCGGGCATCGAGGCCGTCCAGCTGCACATTGTGCATAGTAACAACGGCAGGGAGCCGTACCGAATGTGCAACCTGACCAGCGTCCTACGACACACTTGCCCAGGCGCGGATCCGGGGTGATCCTCAGCTCAGGCGGGCGCCTGCGCGGTGGCGCCCCCGCGAGCGGCAGAGGGAGTCAACGGCGATGACCCAGGCGATCAACCGGCCAGTGGCCGCACCCCGGCCCGGCACCGACGAAACCGACGAGCTGGTCGGTGCGGTGCCGCACGACATCTCCGCCGATCCCTTCCCGGTACGCGGGGTCGACCACCTGCGCTTCCTCGTCGGCAACGCCAAGCAGGCCGCGCACTACTACTCCACCGCGTTCGGGATGACCTGCGAGGCGTACCGCGGGCCGGAACACGGCGAACGGGACTCGGCGGAGTATGTCCTGCGCAGCGGCTCGGCCCGGTTCGTGTTCGCCGGAGCCGCGCACGCCGGCACGCCCGACGGCGCCCACGTCGCCCGGCACGGCGACGGGGTCGTCGACATCGCCCTCGACGTGCCCGACGTCGACGCGGCGTACGCGCACGCGACAGCGCACGGCGCCACCGGCCTGGTCGCACCGCACGACCGCACCGACGAGCACGGCACCGTCCGGCTGGCGACCATCGCCGCGTACGGCGAGACCCGGCACAGCCTGGTCGACCGCTCCCGGTACCGCGGCCCGTTCCTGCCCGGCTTCGTCGCCCGTGGGCCCATCGTCGACCGGCAACCGATGATCGGTGCCGGGCTCCAGCCGAAGCGGTTCTTCCAGGCCATCGACCACGTGGTCGGCAACGTCGAGTTGGGCCACATGGACGAATGGGTGGACTTCTACCGGCGGGTCATGGGCTTCACCAACATGGCCGAGTTCGTCGGCGACGACATCGCCACCGACTACTCCGCGCTGATGAGCAAGGTCGTCGCCAACGGCACCCGCAAGGTCAAGTTTCCGCTCAACGAGCCGGCGGTGTCGCGCCGTCGCTCGCAGATCGACGAGTACCTGGACTTCTACGGCGGCCCCGGGGTGCAACACATCGCGGTGGCCACCGGGGACATCATCGCCAGCGTCGACGCGATGCGCGCGGCCGGCGTGGAGTTCCTCGCCACGCCCGACTCGTATTACGAGGATCCCGAACTGCGGGCCCGCATCGGCGAGGTCCGGGTGTCGATCGGGGAGCTGCAGTCGCGCGGCATCCTGGTCGACCGCGACGAGGACGGCTACCTGTTGCAGATCTTCACCACCCCGGTCGGGGACCGGCCGACGGTCTTCTTCGAGCTGATCGAACGGCACGGTTCGCTCGGCTTCGGCAAGGGCAATTTCAAGGCGCTGTTCCAGGCGATCGAGCGGGAGCAGGAGCGTCGCGGCAACCTGTAAGACTGTGCCGGTGACACCACCAGCCGACCAACCGCCGGCCGGCCAGCCGGCCCCCGGGCAGCCCAACCCGGAGCACCCTTCCCCGGCGCGCCCGGGCGCACCGCATTCCGGCCCGGAGCACTCCGCGCCGGCGCAGCCGGACGCCCAGCCGTCGGGCACCCGGGAGCCCGACTCCGCGCACCCGGACGCG
>DASVVF010000965.1:0-2944 GCA_036386695.1 Catenuloplanes sp.
AGCGTCCGGGTCCACGGCCGGGCCAGGCCCTCGGCGTGCCACCGTTGGACGACCCCGTCGAACGCCGGGTCGCTGACGGTGAAGTAGGCGGCGCCGAGGTCGGTCGGGCGTTTGTCGAAGCGCTTGCTGGCGAGCCGGCCACCGGGCACCCGGGAGCGTTCCAGGACCTGGACCGGCACCCCGGCGGCGGTGAGGGCGCGGGCGCAGGCGAGTCCGGCGATTCCCGCCCCGACGACGATGACCGCCATGCCGCTCCGTCCGTTGTGGGCCGGCACCACCGTGCTTCCCGAGGGCGCCAGGTGCCGACTCTACGACGCCGGCGCAGCCGGCGGGCGCCGACCGCGTCGCGGCGACACCGGCCGCGCGCCCGTGGCCGGGGGGACCACGGACGCGCGGCGGTTTCGCGGGCGGGCGGAACTCAGATCTTTCCGGTGCCCGCTCCGCCGGTCACGATCGACTTGACGTTCGCGGCCGGGTCCAGCGTGTAGCGGTACGGGATGGTGGCGACGCTGCCGCCGGTCTGTCCGGCGCCGGAGTTCACCTTGTGGTTGTCGCGGGCCACCAGACCACCGACCGGCGAGCTGCCCTCGCCGCGGTGGTACGGGTCCGAGACGTTCTCGAAGTAGTTGCCTTCGACCAGGACCCCGGCGCCGCAGGTGGAGGCCACGCCGTAGCCGCCGGTGGAGCGGTAGTAGTTGTTGAACACGTGCACCGGGTTGCCGAAACGTACCCGCGGGTGGCGCTGGTTGGTGCCGTCGAAGTAGTTGTGGTGGTAGCTGACCCGCAGCTTGCCGCGGTCCTCGGCGCCGTTGCCGTCGCTGTGCCCGAGCAGGGCGGTCTTGTCGTGGTTGAAGAACCGGTTCCACGAGATGGTGACCAGGTCGGACGCGCGCTTGACGTCGACCGCGCCGTCGTAGCCGTTGCTGAACGTGTTGTGGTCGATCCAGACCCGGGTCGAGTACTGCACGTTGACGGCGTCGTCGGCCCAGTTCCGGAAGTTGATGTTCCGGATGATCACGTTGCTGGCGTTGGCGACGTTGAGGCCGCCGCCGGTGATGGCGGCGTTGGCGCCGACCCCGATGAGGGTCTTGTTGGAGGCGACCTTCTGCATCCCGGAGATGTTGATCGTGCCGGACACCCGGATCACCCGGGCGCCGCTGGCCTGCATGTTGCTGGTCAGCTGGGAGGCGTTGGTGACGGTGACGGCGGCGGCGCTGCCGCCGCCGGTGGTGCCGGCGCCCCAGCCCTCCAGGTTGAAGGTGGCGGCCGAGGCGCTGGGCATGAAGGTGACCGAGGCGGCCGCGGTGAAGGTCACCGCCGCGGCGGCGAGGAACGCGGTCCGCCAGCGGCGGTGGGTGGGGTGCGCTGCGGGGGTGTCGTGATGGGTCATGGGAATCCTCCCGATAGTGCGAGCGGATGCCGGTTCGAGGCTGCAGGTTCGGCGCCCGCGCGGGCGACGCGGGCGGGAGGCGGCGAACCGGTGCGAATGAGCCGTTCGAACGAGGGGGAAAGCGCTTTCCCTTGCCGGCACAGTATCGACCTGTTTCGATTGTGTCAACACCGCTACGCCACAATCGCCGCCGTCGAAATATCGATTCCCATCACGGTGTCGATGCCACCCGGCGACCGCAGTGGCGGCCCGGGGCACACTGGCAGCATGCGCCTGCCGTCCCCCGGTCGACCCCGGACCACCCGCCGGGCCGCCGTGGCGGGCCTCCTGGTCGGCTGGCTCGTGGTGGCCGGGGCGGCGATCACGGGCGAGCCGAGGTCGGCCCGGCCACCCGCGGCACCCGGTCGCGACACCGCCGGCGGCCCGCCGCCCGCCGAGTGCGCCGGCCTGCCGCTGGCCCCCCGCCGCGAACTGCGCGGCATGTGGCTCACCACGGTCAACAACATCGACTGGCCCAGCCGTCCCGGCCTCGATCAGGCCCGCGTGCAGGCCGAGTACCGGGCCTGGCTGGACCTGGCCCAACGGATGAACCACAACGCGGTCTTCGTGCACGTGCGCCCCAGCGGCGACGCGTTCTGGCCGTCGGCGTACGCGCCGTGGTCGCAGTGGCTCACCGGCCGCACCGACGGGGCCGACCCGGGCTGGGACCCGTTGGCCTTCCTGGTCGCCGAGACCCACGCCCGCAACCTGGAACTGCACGCCTGGTTCAACCCGTACCGCGGTGGCCAACCGGGTCCGGCCGGGCCCGGCGGGGACGTCGACAAACTCGCCCCGGACCATCCGCTGCGCCGGCACCCGGACTGGGCGGTGGTCTACCCGCGCCGCGGCCAGGGCGCCCGGTTGCACTTCGACCCCGGAGTTCCCGAGGCGCGCCGGTTCGTCGAGGACGCCATGCTGGAGGCGGTGACCCGGTACGACATCGACGCCGTGCACTTCGACGACTTCTTCTACCCGTACCCGGTACGCGGTGAGGACTTCGGCGACGACGCCAGCTTCGCCCGCTACGGGCGCGGCTTCGCCCGGCGCGCCGACTGGCGCCGGGACAACGTCAACCGGCTGGTCGAGGAGACGAGCCGGCGGATCAAGCAGGCCAAGCCGTGGGTGAAGTTCGGGATCAGCCCGTTCGGGATCTGGCGCAACGAGCGCAGCGACCCCGCCGGGTCGGCGACCCGCGGGTTGCAGAGCTACGACGACATCTACGCCGACACCCGGCTGTGGGTACGCCGGCAGTGGCTGGACTACGTCGTACCCCAGCTCTACTGGCCGATCGGCTTCGACGTGGCCGACTACGCCACCCTGCTGCCGTGGTGGTCGACGGTGGTGGCCGGCACGCGGGTGCAGCTCTACATCGGACAGGCCGACTACCGGGTCGGCGAGCCGGGCCCCTGGCGCGACCCGGGCGAGCTGCAACGCCAGCTGACCCTCAACCGCGCCCACGGGGTGCGCGGCAGCGTGCACTTCAGCGCCAAGCAGGTCCGGGCCGACCGGCTCGGC
>DASVVF010000966.1:0-10835 GCA_036386695.1 Catenuloplanes sp.
CAGCCGGGTGACCAGTCGCCGGGTGGTCTCCACCCGCAGGTCCGGCCACCGCCGCAGCCGGTAGGTCGCCTGCACCAGCCCGCCCAGGTGCAGCGCCGACCAGGTCTCCCGCACCGGCTGCCCGGGGGCATGGTGGGCCAGTTCCAGCAGGACGCGCAGCGCGGCGGCCTCGCCCAGCGGTCGAGCCGGTACCCCGCCCAACCGACGCGGCAGCTTGCGTACCAGGCCGGACAGGGTCCGGCGCAGCTCGTCGTCGGTCCAGCCCTCGGCCCGCTGGACCCGCACCACCAGCACCGCCCGGGCGTGGCCGAGCAGCCGTCCCTCGGTGAGCTGCCGGTACGAGGTCGCCGAGGTGCCCGAACCGGCCCGCAACGCCGGCGCCGGCACGCCGGTGAGGACCAACTGCACCAGAGTGGGAGGGTTGTCCGGACCGGGGGCCGGCAACAACGCGACCGGCGAGGGCAGCGCGGGCAACGGTTCGGCCAACAGGCCGGTCGGGTCGCCCAGCTCGATCACCGCCGCCAGCCCGAACCCGTCGCTGATCAGCGCGGCGGGCTCACCGGCCAGCGACGCCGGGAGCACCCGGGTGCCCGGGGCGAGCAGGTCCAGCAACGCGGCCGGTTCCGCGGTGGGTGGTAACCCGTGCCGACGTCCCGCGTACCGCAGGGCCGTGCCGGCCCACGCGTACGCCCACCGGCCGCGTACCCGTACCAGGGCGGAGCCGGTCAGCAGCCCGGCGCCCAGGATGGCGGCGACCACGGTGAGTGCACCTTGGCCGGTGGCCGCCACCACGAGCGCCACGGCCACCTGCAGGCAGACGACCTGCCCGGCGCCGACGCCGAACACCGGTGCCCGACCGCGACCACCCGGACCGGGCCCGGGGGCCGACAGGCGACCGCGCCCCGGCCCGGGGCTGGGCGGCGCCGTTGTCGTGTCCACTGTCACCGCGCTCCGCCCTCCCGCGTCTCACCCGGGCCCGTCCCGTTCGGACCACCCGCGGGCCACACCAGCGGAACGCGCCGGCCTATCGTAGGGCCTGGATCCGTCGGGAGGGGGGCCGGATGGCGTCGCGGCAGGACCAGTTGCATTCGCATCAGTTCATGATCCAGCGGGTGGTGGCGGCGCTGGTGATGCGGGAGACCGACCCGGCCCAGTCGCCGTTCCGCCGGGCGGCGGGGGCGACCCTGGCCAGCGTGCTGGTGGCCGCCATCGGCCTGGGCGGGGTGGCCGTCTACGGCGTGCTGGTGGGCAGCGGCAAGTTCGACCCGGCGAAGACGGACGCCGTCGTGGTGGAGAAGGAGTCCGGCGCCCGCTACGTCAACCGCGACGGCCGGCTGCATCCGGTGGTCAACTACGCGTCGGCGTTGCTGATCGTCCGGTCGGGGCAGCCGCGGACCGTGCTGGCGGCCCGCCGGTCGCTCGAAGGGATGCCGCGCGGCGCCCCACTGGGCATTGTGGACGCCCCCGACTCGTTGCCGGCACGTGACCGGTTGCTCGGCGTCCCCTGGTCGTTGTGTACGACGGCCGGTGGCGACGGCAAGCAGGCCGGTCCCCGCTCGGTGCTGCTGGTCGGCCGGGCACCCACCGGCGGGCGGCCGCTGGGTGAGGACGCCGTGCTGGCCCGCCACCCGGACGGCAGTGTGCACGTGATCTGGCGCAACCAGCGGCACCCGGTCCGGCAGACCGACCGGGTGATCAAAGCACTGGGCTGGGGCAGCCGGCAGCCGGTGCGGGTTTCCGCCGCCCTGCTCAACGGACTGCAGGTGGCCGACCGGTTCGATCTGATCGACATCCCGGGGCGCGGCCAGCCTTCGGAAAAGGTCCGCTCGGCGCGGATCGGGCAGGTGTTCGTGGTGCGGACCCAGGGCGGCGAGAAGCAGTTCGCGGTCGCACTGCGCAACGGTCTGGCTCCGGTGAGCCAGGTTCAGGTGGACATTCTGCTGGCCGACGAGCGCACCCGCGACCTGGTGCGGCAGACCGAGCCGACGGAGCTCAAGCAGTCCCAGTTCGCCGGTTCCCCCGCTGAGCCGCCACTGGGCGCGGCGGCCGGCTTCCCGCCGCTGCGCAGCGTGCCCACGCTGGTGGACGCCGTCGATGGCGCACTGTGTGGACTCGTGCCCACCGACGCCGGGGTAGCCGAGGTCCGGATCGGCGCCACCGTGCCCGACCCGGGTGTCGCCGCCACCACCGGGTCGCGTTCCGATCGCGGCACGGTGCTGGTGGACCTGGTGGTGGTACCGCCCGGCTCGGGCACGGTGGTCGAGGCGGCGCCGGCGCCCGGAGCCGGCGGCGGCGCGGTGTCCGTGGTCACCGATCTGGGCCGACGGTTCGCGGTCTCCGACCCCGAGGTGCTCGGCGTGCTCGGGTACGGCGGCGTTCGTCCGGTGCGGATGCCGTCCGCGCTCGTCTCGTTGATTCCGGCCGGTCCGGCGCTGGACCCGGCGGCGGCGCTCGCCCCGGCGGGCCGGTCCTGACCGCCGGTTGTCCCCAGGCTGCCGGCCACCCGGTTGTCCACAGGCTGCCGTCAACCGGTTGTCCACAGGTTGTCAACAGGGGCTACCGCGGGCCAGCGGGTGCGGCTACCGTCAGCGACGGAAAACTGCCGGTCCGGCGGCTCACGGGTCCCCACCCGAGGGCCGGTGCCGCTAGCCTGGCAGTCTGCCCAACGCCAGCCGCGGTGCTCGATCGAGCCGCCCGCGTCCACGGTGGACCGGCAGGAGCCGATCCGGCACGACAAGCTTACGATGAAGAAAGCGGGGTGACTTCGGGGTGTCCCAGACGCGGGCGCAAGCCACGGAAATGGAAACGACCGCCGCGAAGTTCGACGAGGTCAACCAGTCGCTGCAGGGCATGCTCAGCGGCCTGCTCGGCGAGCTGGAGATGTTGCAGACCGCCTGGCGCGGCATGGGTGGCAGGTCGTTCGAGTCGGTCAAGCAGGCGTGGGCCGAAGACCAGAAGGTGATGTCGCGGGCCCTGGCCGAAACGGCGTCGGCGATCCGCACCTCCGGCGTCCGGTACGACGCGTCCGACAGCGAGGCGGCCAGCCGGGTCGCCGCCACCAACCGCAGCGTCCAGCTGCCACTCTAGAGTCCGGTCGGGAGGACAGTCCGATGAACGATGGCGTACTGGTCGTCAACTTCGCCGCGTTGCAGCAGGCGAGTGAGGGCATCGAAAAGGCACTGAGGAAACTGGACACTGACCTGGCTGAGCTGGCCTCCTTGGCCGACAAGCTGGTCGGCACGTGGGACGGCGCCGCCAAGGAGGCCTACGCCGTGCGTCGGGCCCAGTGGGAGGCGGCCTCGCGCGACCTGCAGAGCATCCTGCGGGACATCAAGCTGGCCGTCGTCGAGTCGGCCAACGACTATCAGCACACCGAGAAGGCGAACACCAACCTGTTCCAGTGAGCACCCGCTCCGGGTGACGGACCGGCGACTGGCCGGCTGTGGCCCGGCCCGCGTCGGTCCGACGCGGGCCCGGCCCCCGGCCCCCGGCCCCACCGGCGCCGCCCGGGGTTCAGTCGCGCCGCCTGGGTTTCGTCGCGCCGCCGGGGTTTCGTCGCGCCGCCCGGTTCCCGTGGCCCGCGCCGGTCAGCGCGGCCGGTGCCGGGTCAGCGCGGCGTCGCTCTGGTAACGCGGCAGGAGCCGGGTCAGCGCGGCGTCGCTCTGGTAACGCGGCAGGTGCCCCGGGTCAGCGGGGGGCGGCTGGGCGCCATCGACGGCGCGTCCCCCGGGGCAGCACTACCGCCAGCCCCAACACCGTCGCTACGGCGAGGGCGGCCGTGCCGGCGAGCCAGAGAGCCTGCCGCTGTGCCGTCGCGCGCAGCTCCCGTCGTGCCTGCGCCACCGGGTCCGCCGGGCGCACCTGCAGGGCCGCCGCCGGCACCGGCTGTCCGGGGGAGATCGTTTCGGTGATCGCCCGGTACGGGTTGACGACCCCGTTGCCGTAAGCGTCGCTGTGCCGGCCGCCCGGTGCCGGGTCGGCGGTCGCGACGATCCGGGCGACCACCTCGGCGGCGGACAGGTCGGGGAACCGCTGTCGCACCAGTGCCGCGGTGGCGGCGGCGAACGGGGCTGCGTAGCTGGTGCCGTCGTTCTCCGTGTGGCCGCGGATCGGGGCGGCCGCGATCACCTTGCCGCCCGGGGCGGTGACGTCGACGTACGGACCCACCTGGGAGTACGGCTCCCGCTGCCCGGTCGCCCCGATCGCCCCCACCCCGAGCACGGCGTCGTAGGCCGCCGGGTACGGCCGGGGGTTGCCCTTCTCATGCAGGTTGCCAACCGCCGCGACGACGACCACGTCGTTGGCGACGGCCTCGGCGATGGCTTCCTCGACGGCCCGGTTGTTCTCGTCGTACATGACGACGGAGAGGTTGATGACGTCCACCTTCTGGTCGACGGCCCACCGGACCGCCGCCGCCAGGCCGGCCGGGGTGCCCTTCTGCCCCACCTTCTTGCCGTCGATGACCTGCTGTTCGGTGACCCGCACCGGCAGGATCCGGGCTGCCGGTGCCAGACCACGGAACGCCACACCGTTGACCGGACGGGCGGCGATGATGCTCGCCACGGCGGTCCCGTGCCCGACGCAGTCCAGCGTGCCGTCGCCCCCGGGATCCAGAAAGTCCCTGCCCCTGGCCACCGCACCGGCGAGTTGTGGATGGCTGGTGTCCACCCCTGAGTCGATCACCGCGACCGTCACCCCCCGCCCGTCGGCGATCGGGGCGAGCCGATCCGGCGGATACCGCCGCAGTGGCCACGACGGCTCGGTGAACGGGGCGGCCGGCGCGGGTTGGCACCGGTCCGGGGCGACGCCGACCAGCGACCCGGAACGGGCGGCGGCGGGTGGTGGTGGGTGCGCCGCGGCGGCGTCCGATGCGACGGTGACGCCCGCCATCCCCATGGCCAGCGCCATCGCGCCGCGCGACCAAGTGGTGACTATGCGTAGGATGGGCGCGTTCCGTACGCTCACGGTGCCTCCGAAAGCTGTCGGTTCCGCACCGGATGTTATCCGTGGCCATCCGATCCGGTCGTCCCGTGGCCGCAAGCATTGTGATCTTGTCCAGACCTTGTAGGTTGTACGCGACGCAGATGGCCCTTTCGGCGGGAAGGAGAGGTGGCCGTGACCGAATGGGAGCCGGCTACCGACGCCGAGGCGGCAATGCGGGAAGCGTTGCGCGCTGGCGACCAGGAGCTGTATTTCCGCATCCTGTCCCGCATCGAGCTGTTGTTACCGGTCTCCGCCGAGGCGTTGGCCGGGCGGGCGCCGTTCGGCTGGGGCACCTGGACCACCGGCGGTCGGACCCACGTGCTCGCCTTCACCTCCGAGGCCGCCCTACAGGCGTGCCTGGCCGAGCATGCCGGCTCCACCCGTACGGTGGCCTACGAGGAACTCGCCGTCACCTGGCCGAACCTCGAATGGTGGATGGCCGTGAACCCCGGCCTGCCGATTGAGGGTTACCTGCCGGCCTGGTTCGTGGCCCAGCTCGCGCGCGGTGACGTGCGGCTGCCCGGTCGCGCCACCGGCACCCCCGCTCCAACTTCCGCCGGGGCGACGTCCAGCACCCCGGCCTTTGCCGGCCCAGCACCGGACGGGCAGACCTCATACGGGCAGATCCCGCACGGGCAGCCCGCACAGGGGCAGCCCGCACAGGGGCAGCCCGCACAGGGGCAGGCCTCGTACGGGCACGCCTCATACGGCCCGGCCTCCAGCGGCGCGACGTCCGGCGGCCCGGCTTCGAGCGCCCCGGCTTCCAGCGCTGCGGCTTCGAGCGCTGCGGCTCCGAGCGCCCCCGCTTCGAGTGGCCTGATCGCCGGCGGCCCGGGTGGCAGCCGGTCGACCTCCGGTGCGCCGCGCGACCAGGTCGCCGCCGGACCGGCGTCCACCGGTGCGCCGCCGGCCGGTGCCGGTGGAGCGTTGCCGCGACGGCAGGTGCCCAACCCGTCGGCGCCGGCCCGGTCGATGGCCGAGGTGGCCCGGTCGATGGCCGCCGCCGGCACGGCCGGCCATCCGCAGGCGTACGCGGCGCCGCACCCGCCGGCCCCGGCGCGGCCCCAGCCGCCGGTCCAGCCTCCCGTGCCACAGCCGCAGCCGCCCGCGCAGCCGCAGCCGCCCGCGCAGCCGTGGCCTGACCAGTCCGTGCCACCCCAGTCGACACCGGCGCAGCCGGCCACCCGGGTGGTGGACGACCCGGTCGGGTCGCCGCCGGGCCCCCCGCAGCGGTCCGGCGACGGGGATCGCGCCGGCGGACCCGGCTTCGTCCCGGCCAACGAGGTCGAGCAGGGGCTGCTCGCCGCCGCGCGGGACGGCAGCACGGAAGCGTTCCTGTCCACGCTGCTGTTGGCCCGGGTGCTGGTTCCGGTGCCGGATGACGCGGACCCCCGTCGCCAGCCCGGGGACGAGGGCTTCGCCTGGCGCACCGAGACGATCGACGGTGAGCACTACGTGGTGGTCTTCACCTCGCCGGAGCGGCTCGCCGACCACGTGGGCGGCTCCGTCCACACCGTCACCACCAGAGAACACACCGTGAGCACCCGGTTCGTCCACCTGATCCGGCGGTGGCCCGATCCTTCGTGGTCGTTCGCCGTCAACCCCGGTACACCGGTCGGCGCGAGCCTGCCCGGTAGCCAGATTCTGGCCCTGGCGAGCTGGGCGGTCGAGGTGGGGCTGGGTGATCCGGAGAACCCGCAGCCGGGTGCGCCGGCCCGGGACGATCCGCCGCGGTCCCGGCCGGGCCCGGTGGCCGCCCCGGCCGATGACGACGTCGCCCGCCCCACGATGATGCAGAAGTCGGTGGCTCCGGAGCACGTCCGGTTCTACCTGGACCGGGGCTACGACCGGGTGTCGGGTTTCGTGCACCGGGTCAACGAGGTCGAGCACCTGCGGACACCGGCCGAGCTGTATGCCGCGCTGGGCCTGGGGTACGACGGTTCGCCGTTCCGCCCGGACGCCGACGAGGTTTTCGTGCTCCGTTGGCCGGCGTACCGGCCCAGCCTCTACCGCATCCCGTACGGCGGGCCGAACGACGCCGCGATGCGGGCCATGGAGGGCTGGGTGATCGAACGGCCCCCGTTCCGGGGCAATGGCTTCGCCCCGGGGGAGGGCAGCGACGTGATCGCGGAGTTCAAGCTCGACAGCACCCGCCTGCCGCACGGCGCGCAGCTGTGGCGGATCGCGGCCGACGGCTCGCAGCACCAGGTCGCCGTTTTCGACAACGACACCCTGGTCTGGCGCAAGGCGGGGGAGCAGTGATCCGCGACGGCTACCTGGCCCAGTGGCAGGGCCGCGAGTACGAAGCCAGCCCCGACGGCGACCGGGTGCGGATCTACCAGCAGGATCCGGGGGACGGCTTCCACGAGGTCCGTCCGGGCCGGTTCGTGCGGGTCCTCGCACCCGGCGAGGTCCAGGAACTGGTGTACGTGCGCACGGTGTGCAGTTGGCACGGCGAGCCGTTCACGGTGCTGGGTGAGCACGAGACCTGGCTACGGATCGAGTACACCGGGGGGCGGGCGCCGGTGGCCCGGCAGTTGGGGCTGGAGGAGTTCGACTTCGGCGTCTACCAGGGTTGGGCACCGGCCGCGGAGGTCACCGAGTTGCGCGAGCACCGGGTCTGAGCCGGCCGGCGACCTACCGCGCCGCAGTGCCACAGGTGGCGCCGGTCAGGACTTGAGCCACCTCAGGATCTCCCCGGTGACCAGTTCCGGGGTCTCCTGGTGGGGGAAGTGACCGACCCCCGCCAACACCCGCCACTCGTACGGGGCGATGACATACCGGCCGGAGCCCTGGGCCGTACGCGGCAGGATCGCCGAGTCGAGCGCACCGTGCAGCTGCAGGGTCGGGGTGACCAGGGGCTGCTGCATCAGCTTGACGAACCGGTAGCCGTGCAGTCGCAGACCGGAGCGGAACGCCCACCGGTACGCCTCCAGGGCGCAGAAGGCGGCCTGCGGGATCTGCATGGCCTCCCGGCACCTGGCCTCGTAGTCGGCGAAGGAGTCGCTGTCGACCCACTCGGGGCCGCCCCAGCGTCGCAGAAACTGGCCGACCAGGGCGGCGTTGTCACGGGTCAGCACGTGTTCGTACCGGGGGACCTGGAATTTCAGCGTGCTGGCAGCCGCGGCGACCTGGCCGCGCGGGTCCGCGAACAACGCGGCCCGCAACCGCAGTGGATGTGCGGCGGCCATGACGACCAGGCGGTGCACCATGCGGGGGTGGAACGCGGCCGTGGTCCAGCCGAGCATCCCGCCGGCACCGGACCCGACGATCATCGCGGAGCGCTCGCCGAGGGCGCGGATCAGGCCGGCCACGTCGGCGGCCATGGTGTAGCCGTCGTACCCACGGGGCGGCTTGTCGCTGGCGCCGTAACCGCGCAGGTCGACCGCGACGACCCGGAAGCCGGCGTCGGCGACCGCCGGGATGATGTCGTGCCACGCCCACCAGAATTCCGGGAACCCGTGCAGCAGCAGCACGAGTGGGCCCGTACCGGCCTCCACGATGTGGAAGCGGCTGCCGTTGGCGTCCACGAAACGGTGGTTCCACGGACCGTCCACCAGCACGCATGCTTCGTCGACCTGGGCACTCATGCCGCCCAGCCTAGGGCTACGACGCACGACCGGCCCCGCCGGCGGGTACGCCGCGCGGATTCGTGGCCGTTCGGGGACTCACCTGATCGGTTCCGCGGCGTCCAGCTGGACCTGGTGTCCGGGGCCGCAGTGGATGCGGGCGGTGGCCGGGCTCACCCGCACTCTGATCCGGCTGCCCCGGGTCAGGGTCATCCCGGCGGTCGAATGCATGGCGTATTCCACGCCGTCGTCCGTCTGCAGCTGGTAACACGGCCCCTCGCCGCCCTTGACCACGGTGCCGGCGATCCAACCGTTGTTGGTGAAGGTGTCGGTCGGGGTCTTCGGCGGCCGGCTCGGCCTCGGTAGCGTCGGCGGGCTGGTGTTCGACAGCGGGGGACGGCCGCCGGTCGCCGAGCGTTCCGGGGTCGCGACGGTGTCGGGGGTGGGCGGCGGTCCCGGTGTGGTGGCCGCCGGGCCGGAGGGGGACCCGGGCGGGCCGGCGGGGGTGTCGGCCGCGGTGCTGGCCGGGTTGTCGGCTGCTGGCATGGTGCCGCTCCTCCCGCCGGCCGAACAGCCGCTGAGAACGACGACCGCGAGGCAGAAGCCCACGGTGCTGCTTCGCGTGCGGCTCATGGTGGTGTTCCGTCCGACGTTGGTCACTGTGCTTGGACGGTTCTCGGCCGCCTCGGGTTCCCCGGTGCGGGGGGTTCCCCGCTGCGGCGGCGAACGCGACGGCGCCCGGGAAGCAGGAGCTTCCCGGGCGCCGCGTTGTTGCTGGCCTGACCCGTGGATCAGGAAATCTTGATCTTGGCGGACGTCCCCTTCTGGTCGACCACCTTGATCTTCACGCCGGCCGCGGGGAGCTTGACGCCGTGGTTCGGCAGCTCCGCGTACCAGTACTTCTGGGTGTCGTCGAACAGCGGCTGCGCCTGCTGTCCCCGGATGTACGAGGGCTGGCCGTTGATGTGCAGCGTGAACGACTTGCCGTTGCTCTTGCTGAACGGCGCGTCGTAGACCTGGATGCGCGCCCGCCAGGGCAGGCCCTGCAGGTTGTACATCGGCCGGGGCCGCGAGTCGATCACCAGGTTGAGACCCTGACCCGGGTGCACGTTGGTGTTGTTGTCCACCTGGGAGGTGTCCCAGTAGGAGATCAGCAGACCCTCCATGTACGAGTAGTGGTCCACGAACTCCGGCCGGGTGTTCCGGTAGCCGTGGAAGTACGGCCCGGTCTTCAGGTACTTGTCGTACGACACGTACGTGCGGTTGCCCGCGATGTAGTAGTTGTCGAACTGGTTGGTGACACTGGCACCCACCACGCTGAAGCCCTTCAGGTCCCAGGTGGTGGCGCTCTCCGCGCCGTCGCTGAGGACGGTGGTGCCGTTGGCGACGACCTGGATGTCATCGGCGAAGAAGCCGCCGTCGGACACCCCGCCGTCGGTGCGGTAGTGGAACCGGAAGAGCATCTTGGCACCGGCGTACGCGTTGAGCGACGCGGCGATGTTCACCCACGCGCCGTTGCTGGTGCCCTCGATGGCCGGTTTGCCGCCGGTGTCCCGGGGGAACGGCGTGCCGTTGATGGTGCCGTCCAGCGCCGTCCACGTCTTGCCGTTGTCCGACGACCCCTCAAGGTAGAGGTAGTCGTAGCCGGCCTCGATGGCGTAGCGGCCCTTCAGGGACAACGTGGCCGCGGTCTTGCCGGTCAGGTCGAACCCACGGGTCATCGTGTTGTCGAGGTTGTCGGCGTTACCGGAGAAATACTGGTTCGTGCCGGCGAAGGGGGCACCGAGTTGGGTGGTCACGGATTTCTTCGGGAGCACCACCACCACGGCCTGTGGCTTCGCCGTGTTGAACTCCTGTGGCCCCAGCTCCAGGGTGCGTTCCTGGCCGGCGACCACGGTTTCGTAGTCGAGCCAGCCCAGCTGCAGCTTGTTCCAGCCGCCGAGGTCACCGGCGCGGGTACCGAGCGGCTCGCCGGCGGCGTTGAGCCGGCTCTGGGCCATCAGGGTCCAGTGCTCGTTGCTGTTGTCGCCGCCCACGTCGGAGGTGTCGTAGTCGTCCGGCAGGCCCAGGTCGTGGCCGTACTCGTGGACGAAGACGCTCAGGCCACCGTTCTCCGGCTGGACGGTGTAGTCGCCGATCCAGAGGCCGGTGGTGCCGATCTGGGTGCCGCCGCGCTTGTTGTTCGACGGGCCGGTCACGTTCTCGTCGGTGCCGAAGGCGTACGAACGGTGGCTCCAGATGGCGTCCTCACCCTGGTACGGGTCACCGTCGGCCTGGTCGCCG
>DASVVF010000967.1:0-4443 GCA_036386695.1 Catenuloplanes sp.
CGAGTACGCCGCGTACCAGCTGCACATCGACCAGGTCGACGACGACCTGCTGGCGATGCGGGCGCAGGAGTGGGTGCAGCGCAACCGCAACGCGTTCTGCGCGGGCTACCGCGGTGCGACCGGCGCCGACCCACGCGAGTCTGAGCTGGTGCTGGGCGCCTACGAGTTGGACAAGGCGGTCTACGAGGCCGCCTACGAGACCCGACACCGGCCGGGGTGGCGGCGGGTGCCGCTGCAGGCCGTCGCCCGGCTCGTCGGTGACAAGGAACGGGGTTCGGGCGCATGATCGGACAGACCACCACACCGGCCCCGGTCGAAGGACGAGACATGAACCAGCTGATCACCGGCGAGCTGCACGACCCGCACGCCGTCCTCGGGGCACACCCGGACGGTGACTCCACGGTGATCCGTACGCTGCGTCGGGGGGCCACCGAGCTGTCGGTGCTCGTCGGCGGCGAGCGGCACCCGATGCGCCGGGTCCACGAGGGCGGGGTGTTCGAGGCGACGGTGCCCGGCACGGTGCTGGACTACCGCCTCGACATCGACGGGACCGTCTGTGACGACCCGTACCGGTTCCCGCCGACCCTGGGCGAGCTGGACCTGCACCTGATCGGCGAGGGCCGGCACGAACGGCTGTGGACGGTGCTCGGGGCACACGCCTGCGACGGCGGGGTCGGTTTCTCGGTGTGGGCACCGGGCGCCCGCGGGGTCCGGGTGGTCGGCGACTTCACCGGATGGGGCCCGGACGACGGCTGGCCGCTGCGCTCGCTGGGCTCCAGCGGCGTGTGGGAGCTGTTCGTGCCGGTGGCGGCCACCGGGTCGCGGTACAAGTTCCGCATCCTCGGGGCCGACGGCGTGTGGCGGGAGAAGGCCGACCCGCTGGCGGCGTACACCGAGGTGCCGCCGCGCACGGCGTCGGTGGTGTACGAGTCGTCGTACGAGTGGCAGGACGCCCAGTGGCTGGAGCGGCGGGCCCGCGCGCAGGCGCACCAGGAGCCGATGAGCGTCTACGAGGTGCACCTGGGTTCGTGGCGCCCCGGGTTGTCGTACCGGGAGCTGGCCGACCAGCTGACCGCGTACGTGAGCGAGCTGGGCTTCACCCACGTCGAGCTGCTGCCGGTGATGGAGCACCCGTTCGGCGGCTCCTGGGGTTACCAGGTCACCGGGTACTACGCGCCGACCTCCCGGTTCGGCGAGCCCGACGACTTCCGCTACCTGGTCGACCGGCTGCACCAGGCCGGCATCGGGGTGCTGCTCGACTGGGTGCCGGCGCACTTCCCGAAGGACGAGTGGGCCCTGGCGCGCTTCGACGGCACCCCGCTGTACGAGCACAGCGACTGGCGGCGCGGCGAGCACCCCGACTGGGGCACGCTGATCTTCGACTACGGCCGGCGGGAGGTGCGCAACTTCCTGGTCGCCAACGCCCTGTACTGGTGCGACGAGTTCCACATCGACGGGCTGCGGGTCGACGCCGTCGCGTCGATGCTCTACCTGGACTACTCCCGCAAGGAAGGCGAGTGGACCCCCAACCAGTACGGCGGCCGGGAGAACCTGGACGCGATCTCCTTCCTGCAGGAGATGAACGCCACCGTCTACAAGCACCACCCGGGGGTGGTCACCACGGCCGAGGAGTCGACGGCGTGGCCGGGCGTCACCCGGCCCACCCACCTCGGCGGCCTGGGTTTCGGGATGAAGTGGAACATGGGCTGGATGAACGACACCCTCTCCTACGTGGAGAAGGAGCCGGTCCACCGGCAGTGGCACCACCACCAGATGACCTTCGCGACGGTGTACGCGTGGAGTGAGAACTACGTGCTGCCGATCAGCCACGACGAAGTGGTGCACGGCAAGGGCTCATTGACCGGCAAGATGCCCGGCGATCTGTGGCAGCAGCTGGCCAACACCCGGGCGCTGCTGGGCTACATGTGGGCGTTCCCCGGCAAGCAGGTGCTGTTCATGGGCTGCGAACTGGGCGATCTGCGGGAGTGGAGCGAGGAACGCGGGCTCGACTGGGGGCTGCTGCACGACCCGGCCCGGGCCGGGCTGAGCCGGCTGGTCCAGGACCTCAACACCACCTACCGGGCGACGCCGGCGCTCTGGTCGCAGGACACCACGCCCGGGGGTTTCCGGTGGATCAGCTCGGAGGACTCCCAGCACAACACGTTCTCGTTCCTGCGGCTGGCGCCGAACGGCGCCGCGCTGGTGTGCGTGGTGAACTTCGCGGCCATCCCGCACGAGGGTTACCGGATCGGGCTGCCGCGCACCGGCACCTGGCAGGAGGTCATCAACACCGACGCCGACCAGTACGGCGGGTCCGGGGTGGGCAACCTGGGCGCCGTGCAGGGCGAGCCGGTGCCGTGGCACGGGCTGCCCGCGTCGGCGGCGCTGCGGGTGCCGCCGCTGGGCGCGCTGTGGCTGCGGCACACCGGCTGACCGGCCTGCGGCACACCGGCTGACCGGCGACGCCGACCGCCCGGGCGCGGTCGACCGGGCGGCGGGCCCGGCCGACGGGCGGGCGACCGGGCGGCGGGCCCGGCCGTCGTCGGCGCGGGCGCGCGGTGGCCGCCTGCGGTGCGGGTCAGTCGGTGGCGATGTCGGCCACGATGACGGTGACGTTGTCCGGCGCACCCACCGCCAGGGCCCGCTTCACGAGTTCGCCGGCGCACTGCTGCGGGTCCGGGTACGAGCGCAGGGTCTGGTCGATCAGGTCGTCGTCGACGTAGTCGGAGAGCCCGTCGCTGCACAACAGGTACCGGTCGCCGGGCTGGACCTTCAGCACCATCCCGGCCGGGGCCAGCGGTTCGCCCTGCACCGCCTTGGTGACCAGGGCCCGCTGGGGGTGCCGCCGGGCGTCGGCCGGACTGAGCGCGCCCTGGTCGACCAGCGCCTGCACGTAGGTGTCGTCGCGGGTCAGCTGGGTCAGCTGACCGTCGCGGACCCGGTAACACCGGGAGTCGCCGACGTTGAGCAGGGCGAGTTCGTCATCGGCCAGCAGCAGCGCGGTGACCGTCGTACCCATGCCCTCGCGGGCCTCGTCGCCGGCGGCGGCGGAACGGATGTCCTGGTTGCCGGCGTGCACCGCCGCCCGCAGGGCGGGCAGCGGGTCGCCGAGGTCGGTCATTTCGTCCAGGCCGGCGAGGGCCTGCACGAGCAGTTCGCTGGCCAGCTCGCCGGCGGGCAGGCCGCCCATCCCGTCGGCGACCACGAGCAGGCGGCGGCCGACGAAGGCACAGTCCTCGTTGTTGCTGCGGACGAGGCCGATGTCGGTGACCGCTCCGGTGCGCAAGATCAGGGTCATGGCATCCAGCCTCCCAAAGACACAGGCGCCACGCCGGCACGTAGTACGACGTGTCTTGAACCCTCGGTTGACCCGGCGCCTGCGCCGGGCTGCCCCCGAACGTCTCACACCACGTCCACAGGCAGCAACCACCAGTCCGTCCAACCGCCGGTGCGTCACCTGCGGGGCGCCGCGACAGCGGGGGGCGGGTACGGGCACAATCACCTGCGCACCTGAGAAACAACCGCCGCACCTTCGAGGAAGGCGACCGCCAACCGTGACCGGTTCAGTTCACCAGCGCATCGCCGAGGAGCTCGGCGTCCGGGAGCGGCAGGTGGCCGCCGCGGTGGAGCTGCTCGACGGCGGCGCCACGGTGCCGTTCATCGCCCGCTACCGCAAGGAGGTGACCGGCACCCTGGATGACGCGCAGCTGCGCACCCTGGAGGAGCGGCTGCACTACCTGCGGGAGTTGGAGCAGCGGCGGGCCGCCATCCTGGAGTCGATCCGCGGCCAGGGCAAACTGGACGACGCCCTGGCGGCGCAGATCCTGGCCGCCGACTCCAAGGCCCGGCTGGAGGACATCTACCTGCCGTTCAAGCCCAAGCGCCGGACCCGGGCCCAGATCGCCCGGGAGGCCGGCCTGGAGCCGCTGGCCGAGCTGCTGCTCGGCGACCCGACCCGGGATCCGCGCCCGGCGGCCGAGGGGTTCGTGGACGAGGCGAAGGGCGTGAGCGACGCGGCGGCGGCGCTGGACGGTGCCCGGGCCATCCTGGTGGAGCGCTTCGCCGAGGACGCCGACCTGATCGGCGGGCTGCGCGAGCAGATGTGGTCGCGCGGTCGGGTGGTCTCCCGGGTACGCGACGGCCAGCAGGAGCCCGGGGCCAAGTTCGCCGACTACTTCGACTTCGCCGAGCCGTTCACCAGGCTGCCGTCGCACCGGATCCTGGCGCTGTTCCGGGGGGAGAAGGAGGAGGTCCTCGACTTGGTCCTGGAACCCTCCGACGACCCCGACAACGACGGCGGCTACGAGGCCCGGATCGCCGGCCGGTTCGACATCGCCGACCACGGCCGGCCGGGGGACCGCTGGCTGCTGGACACGGTCCGCTGGGCCTGGCGCACCCGGATCCTGGTGCATCTCGGCGCCGACCTGCGGATGCGGCTCTGGC
>DASVVF010000968.1:0-10518 GCA_036386695.1 Catenuloplanes sp.
GACCTCGCGCTCTCGGCGCCCGGGCCCCGGCAGCGGTTCTTCGACGAGATGCTGACGTGGGTCGACGCGCACCTGCCGGCGGACCGCCGGACGGGCGGTGACGCCGGCGTCAGTCGCCCTTGACGTTGACGATCTGCCGCAGCGTGTGGCGGATCTCCACCAGGTCCCCGGCGTCGGCCATGACCTGGTCGATCGGCTTGTACGCGGCCGGGATCTCGTCGATGAACGCGTCGGTGTCGCGGTACTCGATGCCCACCATCGCCTCCCGCAGCTGCTGGCGGGTGAACGTCCGGCGGGCGGCGGAACGGGAGTAGTTGCGGCCCGCGCCGTGCGGTGAGGAGTTCAGCGAGAGCGCGTTGCCCTTGCCGACGACGACGTACGACGCGTCACCCATCGAGCCCGGGATCAGCCCCATGGTGCCCGCCGAGGCGTCGATGGCGCCCTTGCGGGACAGCCACACCTCCTTGCCGAAATGCTTCTCGCGGGTGGTGTAGTTGTGGTGGCACTGGACCCGGGTCTGCTCCCGGATCGGGCCGTGCCACGCCTCGAAGCAGGCGATGACGCGGTCCATCATCTCCTCCCGGTTGAGCCGGGCGAACTCCTGCGCCCACCGCAGCTCGCGGATGTAGCGCCAGAACTCGTCGGTCCCCTCCGCCAGGTAGGCCAGGTCCGGGTCGGGCAGCGTGATCCACCAACGCCGCATGGCCTCCTGCGCGACCTTGATGTGGTGCGTGGCGATCTTGTTGCCGACTCCGCGCGAGCCGGAGTGCAGGAACAACCACACCATGCCCTTCTCGTCGACCGTCACCTCGATGAAGTGGTTCCCGGAGCCGAGCGAGCCCAGCTGCAGCGCCCAGTTCCCGGCGTATGAGGCCGGATCGAACTTGGCCTGCTCGGCCAGGTTCGTCAGCTCCTCGACCCGGTCGCGGGCGGTCGCGGTGAGCTTGGCGTTGTACTTGCCGGCGGACAGCGGAATGGCCTGCTCGATCGACACCCGCAGGTCCGACAGCCGGCCGGTGAGCTCGTCGCGGTGGTACTGCGTCTTGACGGCCTGCATCCCGCAGCCGATGTCGACGCCGACCGCGGCCGGGATGATCGCGCCGAGGGTCGGGATCACCGTGCCGACCGTCGCGCCCTTGCCCAGGTGCGCGTCGGGCATGAGGGCCAGGTGCGGGAAGATGAACGGCATCGATGCGGCGGTCTCGGCCTGGGCGAGGGTGTTCGGTTCGATGATGCTGGCCCAGTTCATCAGCTTCTTGTTGACCTGCTGCATGACGACGCTCCCTAGATCGGTTCGGGGTCCATGCTCGCCGATGGCCCCGGATCGGTCACCTGCATTTCCGTGGGAACGGCCAGCCCGGACATCGGCACCGACGCGCGATCAGGCCCGGCGTGGCCACCGGGCGTGGGTGGCGGCCGCTTCGTGCGCCGAACGCAGGAAGCTCAACAGCAGCTCGTCCGGCTGCTCGGCCCGCCGGACATCGGCGTACGGCAGGACGAACTCGCCCAACGCGGCGTCGTAGCTGGCGCCGGGCACCGGGTGCTCCCGGAAGCCGTCCGGTTCGGGGTAGGCGTACGCGTAGAAGATTCCCTCGCTGGCGCCGCCGGGCCAGTACCCGCAGCTGGACACCTCCTCCCGGTACGCCTCCACCATGACCCAGTCCGGGCAGTTCGGGATGCCGCCCGGATGGTCCGGGGCGGGGCGGCCGGAGAACCTGGTGGTCGCCAGGTCGAACGCCCCCCAGAAGAAGTGCACCGGACTGCTCTTGCCGTGGAACTCCGCCCGGAACCGGGACAGCACCCGGTGCGCGTCGACCAGACTGACCCAGAACCTGTGGACGGCGACGGCGTCGTAGCTGGCGTGCACGGTGTCATCAGGGAACGGCAGCACGTCCGGAATCTCCACCGGCATCGGGTTGATCGGCACGTCGATACCCGACGCGGCGAGCTGCCCCCGGACCTCGGCGAAGAAGTCCGCGACGCTGCGGGGTTCCAGCGCGACGTGCCGGGTGGGCGCGGCGGTGCTGTGGATCAGCAGCCGGTGGGCGGTGAAGTCGAAGACGATCTCCACCCCGGTGCCCTGGTACGGCATGAGGGAGGTGGTCAGCCCCACCGAGTTGACGTACAGGGGCACGTTCCACCAGTGGTTCTCCGCCGGCGCCAGCGCCAGCCGGATCTTCCCGACGATCTGCGTCCACAGGTGCAGGGTGTCGCGGGTGGTTTGCCAATCCTGCACCGGCAGCGCCGGCCATGTCACGGGGGTGTCGCCTGCGGCAGTCACGACGTCGATCCTGCCACGCGGGTCCGTCGGCCGAGCCGGATCGTCGCGCCGACCCACCGGCCGGCGCGGCGGTCGGCTCAGATCGGCCGGCAGAGGTTGGCCGTGTTCCCGTCCGGGTCGACGATATGCGCGACCCGCTGCCCCCACGGCATGTCGTTGGGCGGGCCGCGCACCCGGCCGCCGGCGGGTTCCACCCGGTCCAGCAGGGCGTCGACTTTGTCCACGGTCACGCTGACGGGGTGGATGGTGCTCATCGGTTCCGCCGGTGGGGTGTGGAGTCGGCCCCGGCGGCCTCGCCGGCTCCGGCGGCCTCGCCGGCTCCGGCGGCCTCGCCGGCCTCGCCGGCCTCGCGGGCCTCGCGGGCCTCGCGGGCTCCGGTGGCGGTGGCGGCGGTGGCGGTGGTGAACCGGTCGGTGCCGCTCAGCCGGCCCGGGGGTAGCCGACGACCGGCCAGCACCAGCGTGAGGTCCTGGGCCGACCCGGATACCGTGGTGCCGGCCCCGAAGCTCCAGTCCAGGTCATCGGCGCGCAACTGGACGCCGGTCAGGTCGACGCCGAAATACCGGACGGAGCGGGCGGTGGCCAGCTGCCCGAGCACGACCCGCAGGCGGTCCTCGGGCACCGTCCGGTCGACGCCGAGCGGCACCGTGTAGTCCAGCCCGTGGACCACCTCATGGGTCAGGGCCCCGGCGAACCCGCCACCCGGTGGCTTCCACGGCTGGTCGGCGCGTTCGGTCAGCACCCGCAGGAGTTCTGCGGCCGGCAGCTGGGCGGCGTCCCGGCGGGCGCACCGGTCGGCCATCCGGGTGAAGTTCCCCCGGGCCCGCAGTAGTTCCCATCCGAACCCGCGCGCCGAATACCGCAGCGGCATCGTGGTGTGCGCCACCACTTCGCGGACCCGCCAACCCGCGCACAGGGTGGGGGCGTCCCACCCCGCCGGGGGCAGGGCGGCGAGCACGGCCGCCAGGTCACGGCGCTCCCCGGCGATCTCCGCCCGCAGTTCACTGTCCGTCATGATCGTCCTCCAGTCGTCCGTCCCGCCGGCTCGGCGCCGGCGGGGGCCGTGGCGGGGGGTCATCGCTGCCCCGCCGGTGGTTCCGGACCACCGACGAACAGGACCGGCCGGGACGGACACCGGGGGGTTACGAATCTCCGGTGGCGTCGGCCAACCGCCGGGACAGGTACCGGCGCTCGGCGTCGGTCGCCGCCAGGGCGAGGGCCTCCCGGTAGGCGGGCGCCGGGTCGCGGCCCAGCCGGCGCAGCAGATCCGCCCGGGTCGCCGGCAGCAGGTGGTACCCGGCCAGCGTTCCGGTCGCCGTCAGCGCCTCCACCAGCGCCAGTCCGGCCGCCGGCCCGTCGGCCATGCCCACCGCGACGGCCCGGTTCAGCTCCACCACCGGGGACGGCGTGAGCCGCGCGAGCCGGCCGTAGAGCGCCGCGATCTGCGGCCAGTCCGTGTCGGCCGGGTCCCGCGCGGTGGCATGGCAGGCGGCGATCGCCGCCTGCACCTGGTAGGGGCCGGGCCGGTGGTGCCGCAGCGCAGCGTCGAGCAGCGTGACCGCCTCGGTGATCTGCCCGGTGTCCCAGCGGTCGCGGTCCTGGCGGTCCAGGGTGACGAGATCACCGGCTGCGTCGAGCCGGGCGGCCCGCCGGCTGTCGTGCAGCAGCATCAGCGCCAGCAGGGCGACCGCCTCGGGTTCGTCGGGCATCAGCCGGGCCAACACCCGGGCCAGCCGGATCGCTTCGGCGCTGAGATCGTGGCGCAGCAGGTCGGCCCCGGCCGTGGCCGAATAGCCCTCGTTGAACAGCAGATACAGCACGGCCAGCACCGCCGGCAGCCGTTGCGGTAGCAGGTGCGCCGGGGGGACCCGGAACGGGATGCCGGCATGGCGGATCTTCTGCTTGGCCCGTACCAGTCGCTTGGACATCGTCTGCTCGCCCACCAGGAACGCCCTCGCGATCTCCGCGGTGCTCAGCCCGGCCAGGGTCCGCAGCGTGAGCGCCACCTGCGACTCCAGGGCCAGGGCCGGATGGCAGCAGGTGAACATCAGACACAGCTCGTCGTCCGGGACGGCGGACCCGCCGATCGCCGCCGGTGCGGGCAGCATGGCGGCGGCCTCGCGTATTTTGGCGGTGCCGATCGCGTCCCGGCGCAGCCGGTCGATGGCGCGACGGCGCGCGGCAGTGGTCAGCCACGCCCCGGGCCGGCTCGGTACGCCGTCGCGTGGCCACGTCTGCAGGGCGAGCGCGAAGGCGTCCTGGGCGCACTCCTCGGCGAGATCCCAGTCACCGGTGATCCGGATCAGGGTCGCGACGACCTGCCCCCACTCCGTACGGAACGCCGTGGTCAGCGCCGCGTCGACGGTCACGCCTGCCACAACGGGCGGATCTCGATCACCCCGTACCCGGCGGCCGGATGCTTCGCGGCCACCTCGATCGCCTCGTCCAGATCGGCGCACTCGATCAGACAGAACCCGCCGATCTGCTCCTTGGTGTCGGCGAACGGCCCGTCGGAGAGCAGCACCGTGTCGTCGCGGACCCGGACCGTCGTCGCGTCGGACGGCGGACGCAGCCCGGCCCCGCCCTGCAGCACCCCGCGCCGGCGCATCTCGTCGTCCCACCCGCCGCAGCCGTCGTCGGCGTGGGCGGCGGCGGACTCGTCACCGCAGATCAGCAGCGCGTACTTCATCGTTGTCTCCCCACCACCGCGACGGACACCGGTTGTCAGGGCCCGGCGAGCGCGTCGAGGACCTGTTGTCCGAACTTCGCCAGTTTGTTCTCCCCGACCCCGCTGACCGTGGACAGGTCGGCCAGGGTCGTCGGCCGCAGCGTCGCGATCTGCCGCAGTGTCGCGTCGTGGAAGATCACGTACGCCGGCATCCCCAGCTCCTTCGCCACCGACGCCCGCCACGCGCGCAGCCGTTCGAACAGCGGAGCGGCCTCGGCCGGCAGGTCGACCGGCGCGGCACCGGCGGAACGCGGCTTCGGAGCTTTCCCGGCCGACGCGGCGCGCTCCGCTTCGCGGCGCATCATCACCTGCCGCTCGCGCCGCAGCACCGTGTTGCTCTGCTCGGTCAGGGCCAGGGTCCCGTAGTCCCCCTCGACCGCGAGCAACCCCTGGGCCAGCAACTGCCGGACCACCCCGCGCCATTCCGCCTCGCGCAGGTCGGTGCCGATCCCGAAGACCGTCAGCTCGTCGTGCTTGAACTGCTCGACCTTCTCGGTCCGTCGCCCCAGCAGGATGTCGATGGACTGCCCGGCGCCGAACTTCTGCCCCCGTTCGCGCTGCAGCCGTAACACGGTCGACAGCAGCTTCTGGGCCGCGACGGTGCCGTCCCACGACTGCGGCGGGTCCAGGCACGTGTCGCAGTTGCCGCAGGTGGTGTCGGGGCCGACCTGGCCGAAGTAGGCCAGGATCTGCGAACGGCGGCAGCCCACCGTCTCGCACAGTGCCAGCATCGCGTCCAGGTGCGCGGAGAGGTTTCTGCGGTGGGCCAGGTCGCCCTCCGAACCGTCGATCATTTTCCGCTGCTGCACCACGTCCTGCAGCCCGTACGCCAGCCAGGCGGTCGACGGCAGGCCGTCGCGGCCGGCCCGGCCGGTCTCCTGGTAATACCCCTCCACCGACTTGGGCAGGTCGAGGTGCGCCACGAACCGCACGTCCGGCTTGTCGATACCCATCCCGAACGCGATCGTCGCGACCATCACCAGACCGTCCTCGCGCAGGAACCGGGACTGGTTCGCCGCCCGGGTACGGGAGTCGAGGCCCGCGTGGTAGGGCAGCGCGGCAATCCCGTTCTGGACCAGGAACTCGGCCGTCTTCTCCACCGAGGCCCGGGACAGGCAGTAGACGATCCCGGCGTCGCCGGCGTGCTCGGTGCGGAGCAACTCGAGCAACTGCCGGCGCGGCTCGTTCTTCGCCACGATGCGGTACTGGATGTTCGGCCGGTCGAAGCTGGCGGTGAAGTGCCGGGCCCCGGTGAGGTTCAACCGGGTGGCGATCTCCGCGTGGGTGGCGCTGGTGGCCGTGGCGGTCAGGGCGATCCGGGGGACGTCCGGCCACCGCTCGTGCAGCAGCGAGAGCCCCAGGTAGTCGGGCCGGAAGTCGTGGCCCCACTGCGACACGCAGTGCGCCTCGTCGATCGCGAACAGGGAGATCCTGCCCCGTTCGAGCAGTCGTTGGGCCGAGCCGGTGCTCAGCCCCTCGGGAGCGACGTAGAGCAGGTCGAGGACGCCGGCGAGGAACGCCGACTCGACCTCCCGGCGGGCCTGCGGATCCTGGCTGGAGTTGAGGAAGCCGGCCCGCACCCCCAGCGCCCGCAGCGCGTCGACCTGGTCCTGCATCAGCGCGATCAATGGCGAGATGACCACCGCGACGCCGTCGCGCACCAGCGCCGGGATCTGATAGCACAACGACTTGCCGCCGCCGGTGGGCATCAGGACCAGCGCGTCACCACCGTCGATCACGTGCTGGATGATCTCGGCCTGCTGACCGCGGAAGGCGGGGTAGCCGAAGACGCGGTTGAGCACCTCCATCGCGTTGGCCGTGCCCAGCCCGGTGGCGGAATCCATCGGGCCATCCTACGAGCCGGGCCCGACAGCGCCGCCGCGCCGCCCGCGGCCCCGCGGGCGCGGCTACCCGCCCAGGGGGATTTCCAGGCTCACGGTGCCGCGCAGGTCGAGCCAGGCCCGGTCGGGGCCGCGGACCAGCCGCAGGACCACCGCGTCGCAGCCGGGACAGCGGGCCACCCGCCCCGGCGCCCGGCGGTAGACGCGCAACGAGGCCACCGGCCCGGTCCGCCCGCAGCCGGCGCACCGCGCGGTCGCGGTGGTGACGTCGACGGCGAAGACCTCCCTGAGGTCACCGGCCATCGAGTTGCCGTCCAGGAAGGTGTCCTCCGACGTGCTGTCACTCATTGTCAACCTCCAGTGGGACCGAAGCGTTCGGTCCTGATCCGGCGTGGGTCGTGACCCAACGCCACCAGAATGTCGGCCACCGTCTCGACGAAACCGGTGGGCCCGCAGACGAAGCAGCTCGGCGCGAAGTCGGCCGGCCACCCGTGGGTGTTCACCGTCGCCACGGTCAACCTCCCGGGCGGCTCGCCGGCCGACTCCGGCGCCTGCCGGGTGTAGACCATGTGCAGGTCCAGGCCGGCGTCGTCGCGGGCGCGGCGGCGCAGCTCCTCGGCGTAGTAGGTGTCCTGCGGCGAGCGCACCGAGTAGATCAGCCGGAACGGCACCCGGCTGCGGGCCGCCGCCCGCGCCCGCACCATCGCCATCAGCGGCGCGATGCCGGATCCGCCGGCGACCAGCAGCACCGGGGCCGGATCGCTGGAGCGCCACACGAACCAGCCGCCGACCGGTCCGCGTAGCTCCACCGGATCGCCGACCCGCAGGACCCCGGTCAGGTACGGCGAGACCTCGCCGTCGGGCACCCGCTGCACGCTCAGCTCGAGCCGGCCGGGGGCGCCCGGGTCGTGCGCCGAGGCGATCGAGTAGCTGCGTTCGACCGAGTATCCGTCCGGCGCGGTGAGCCGTACGTCGACGTGCTGTCCGGGCAGGTGACCGGGCCAGTCGGGCACCTCGAAGGTGAGCGTGCGGGCGTCGGGGGTCTGCTGCCGGGACTCCGCCAGCACCGCCACCCGCCAGCTCAGTCGCCCTGATACCGCTGCTCGCGCCATGGGTCTCCGTAGTCGTGGTAACCGGCGCTCTCCCAGAACCCGGGCTCGTCCTCGGTCAGCAGCCGGATGCCGCGTCCCCACTTGGCCGACTTCCACAGGTACAGGTGCGGCACCAGCAGCCGGGCCGGGCCACCGTGCTCCGGGTGGAGATCACCGTCGTCGTACCGGTACGCGATCCAGGCCCGCCCGTCGCGCAGATCCTCCAACGGCAGGTTGGTGGTGTAGCCGCCGTACGACTCGACCAGGGCGTAGTCGGCGGCGGTGTCCACGTCGGCGAGCAGGGTGTCCAGGGAAACGCCGTGCCAGTTAGTGCCCAGTTTGGACCACTTCGTGACGCAGTGCAGGTCGACGGTGACGGTTTCGCCGGGCAGGGCGAGCAGCTCCGGCCACGACCAGTGGTGCTCCGCTCCGGCCTCGCTGGTCACCGTCAGCTGCCACCGGTCCAACGGGACCCGGGGGGTCGGCCCGGCCGTCAGCACCGGGAAGTCTTCGGTCAGATACTGTCCCGGTGGCAGCTTGACCTCCGGCGGGCGGGGCCGCCCGGTGAAGCCGCGAGAAATGATTCCCATGCCTGCAGTAGACCGCGTCCGCGCCCACCGCGGTAGCCAACCGGGGTGATTCGCCGGCCACGGCGGCGAGTGATTCGCCGGCCACGGCGGCGAAGTGGGCCCGGGGTCTACCGCAGCGCCCGGATGCTTCGTGCCAGCACGTAGCCGAAGTACGCCGTGGCCACCCAACCGCCCACCACGAGCACCCACAGGTCGCCGGCGTCGGCGGGGTCGAGGACCGCCCCCAACGTCAACAGCAGGCTCACCCCGCCGAAAACCAGCAGCACCAGCCCGACCACCACCACCCGGGCGATGATCTGCGCCCGGCTGCCCGCCGACGCCGGGGCCCCGGCGTCACCCCCGCGATGCTGTCGCGGCGTCGGACGTGGCACGTCGGACGGGTCGCGCGCCGGCAGGTCCACCCGGGCCTGGTACGGCACAGCGGCGTCCAGGGCCGGCACCAGGGCGGCGCCCTGGGCGTACATCGTCGGCTCGACGCGCAGCGAGATGGCGTCGTGGCCGATCAACAACCGGGCCCCGTCCGGCCACGCCAGCATGGCCGCGCACTCGTGGAACCGGACCGTCAGCGCCGCGTCACCGCTGACCAGGCTCACCCCCTCGGCCGCCAGGACCAGGCGGGCGTCGCCGCTGCCCAGCGAGGGATGGGCCGATCCGGCCAGGACGGTACCGGACCGCGTGGGCGCCGCGGTGAAGCCGGCCCAGTCGGCGCCCCGACCGTCGGGGACCATCAGCAGAGCCGAACCCATCGCCTCGGTGGCCACCGCGTGCACGTCCGCGACGGTGACCGCCCGACGCTCGGCGACGATGTCCTCCAGCGACCGGTTCGGCTCGCCGGTCAGCATGTTGAACGCGACCACCGGCAGCCGAGCCGCCTCGGCCTGCGGGTGGGTGAACACCTCGGTGCCGCGGGCGATCACCGACTGGACGTCCGCGGGATCGATCCGCCCGACCCGCAGCCGGGCCAGTACGTCGATGAAGCCGCCCAGCACGGCGTCCTGCTTCTCCGGTAACGCGTCGGCGATCGCGGTGACGACGGCGAGCCCGTCGCCGCGCGGCTCGTAATGCGTGCCGGCCGTGTACGACAGCCCAGTGTCCTGTCGCAGGGTGCGGAACAGCTCCCGCTCCAGCACGTCGGCGAAGACGTCGGCGGCGGCCCGGCGTCGCACGACCGCGTCCAGCACGACCGCCCGCGACGACGAGCCGGCGAAGAACGCCGGGGTGGTCGGCAACGCCGAGGACGGGGTGGGTACCGGCTGCGCCGCACCGTCGGGCAGGCGTAACGACAACCCTTCGGGAATCCGGTCGCCGGCGATCCAGAGCACCGCGTTGCCGCGGGTGAAGTACCTGCCCGTCCAGGCCAGCAGGTCGTCCGGGGCGAGCATGTGCAGCCCCCACTCCGGGTAGCTGACCAGGCCGTGGTCCCGGGCGCCGTGCCGCCACAGGGCCATCGGTTCGGTGATGTGCGGTGTGCGGCTGCTCGCCTCGGTCCGCAGGATGGCCTTCTCGGTCTCCATCCGCCGCACCGGCAGGTCGCTCAGTCCGGCGCACACACCGGTCAGGAACGCCGCCACGTCGCGTTCCGGGCCCTGCATGTGGAACTGGGTGACGACCGGGCCGGTGGCCCCGTTGAAGTGGTAGTCGGTCAGGCCCAGGGGATGCAGGGCCAGGTGCTCGATCAGGTGCGTGATGCCGCCGCGGGCCAGGGTCTCGTCCGCCCGGCCGACCCGGAACACCAGACCGGCGTGCATCGGTCCCGAGGTCGGTGCGATGAGGGTGGGGATCCCGTCGACTTCGGTCACCTTCATCGCTTCGCCCCCGCCTTGGCGAAGGCCCTGGCCCTGCGCTTGACGATCTCCCGGCCCGGATCGCCCAGATAGTCCCAGGGGCGCTCGGTGCCGAGGTGACCGAGCGCGGCGAACTGGCTCGCCGCGGCCGGCTCGTCACCGATCAGGCTGAACGCCATCGCGAACGTGCTCTGCACCCCCAC
>DASVVF010000969.1:0-5555 GCA_036386695.1 Catenuloplanes sp.
CAACCTCTCGCTGAAGCAGGCGGGCATCCAGGCCGAGATCGACGCGGCGAACGCCCGGTCCGCGGCGGCCGGGCCGCTCGCCCGGGCGGAACGCGACCAGGCGATCCTGGGCGAGCAGCGCAAGGTGGCGGAGCAGAACGCCGAGCTCAAGCAGCGGCAGCTGGACACCGAGGTACGCAGGCCGGCCGACGCCGCACGGTACCGCGTCGAGCAGGAGGCCGAGGCGGCCAAGAACGCCGAGGTCCTGCGGGCCGACGCCCAGCGCCAGGCCACCATCGCCGCCGCTCAGGCAGCGGCGGAGCAGGCTCGGCTGATCGGTGAGGGCGAGCGCTCGCGGCGCGCCGCGCTGGCCGAGGCCAATGCCATCGAAGGCGCCAAGGAGGGTGAGGCCGAGCAACGGCGACGCTCCGCCATCGCCGAGGCGGTGGAGCGCGAAGGCGCGGCCGAGGCGTCCGCGATCCTGGCCAGGGGTCAGGCGGAGGCAGAGGCGATGCGGCTGCGGGCCGAAGCGTTCGCCAAGTACGGCGAAGCCGCGGTCCTTGATCTCCTGGTGACCGTCCTGCCACAGGTCGTGGAGGCGGCCAGCCGCCCGATGAGCAACATCGACAAGATGACCGTCGTCTCCACCGACGGCGCGTCGGCGCTGACCAGGGCGGTATCCAGCAACGTGGCCCAGGGCCTCGCGTTGGGCGCCGACCTCACCGGCATCGACCTGCCGAAGCTGCTCGCCCGGATGGGCGGCGGCGAGTCGGAGTCGGACAACGGCAATCGCCCGGTCGGCGCCAGCGTGCCAGCGGAACCCGCGAAGCCTTGACATCCTCGCTGGCCTAAAGGACGGAGATTCCCTCCACGCTGCCGGTGGAACACGCAGCGTGCGGGTGGAGGGAAAAACCTGTCCACCCGGGGCGGAGGTGCGCCGCACTAACCGGGCGGCCTTGTACTCCAACATGCCGGTGAAGCTGGCCCAGCCGACATCGTGCACCGACCCGTCGGCCGACTAGGCTTCAGGCTGTTCGCCGGCCCGCCCGACACCGACGGCGCACCGGCACCTGGCGGGAGGCTTGCGTGGGTGAGAGGCATCGTGGGCCAGGTTCGGCGCCGCAGGGCCACAACGGGCCGGATGATGTCGCGCACCTGCTGACCCGCGCCGCCGACGGTGACCAGCAGGCCTGGAACCGGCTGGTCGAACGGTTCAGCCCGCTGTTGTGGTCGGTCTGCCGATCGATCGGCCTGGGCAACGCCGACAGTGCCGACGCGTTCCAGCTCACCTGGATGCGCCTGCTGGAGAACCTCGACTCGATCCACGACCCGGCCCGCCTGGCGGGCTGGCTGGGTACCACCTGCCGGCGGGAGTGCCTGTCCATCATCCGGCGCGGCAAACGCACCCAGCCGACCGGCGACGACCTGCTGTTGGACCGGTTCGCCGAGCCCGGCGACGGTGCCGACCGGCCGGTCCTGGTCGCCGAGCGGGATGCCGCGCTGTGGCGGGCGTTCGGCCGACTCGATCAGCGCTGCCGGGACATCCTGCGGATCCTGGTGGTGGAGCCGGACGGCGGGCGGGCATCGTACGAACTCGCCGCCGCGGCGCTGGGCATGCCCGTCGGCAGCCTGGGCCCGAACCGGGGCCGCTGCCTGGCCCGGCTCAGAAAATGGCTTGACGCGGAAGGTATCAGCCGCCCGCCGGCGGACTCATAAGGGAAGCAGTAGGGACAAAACGCGGTGTACGAGGAGCCGGCGCGATCATGGGAGGCATTGTGGAGCACCAGGGCACCGGAGACGGCCGGCCGACGCCGGAGCCGGACGACGCCGCCCTGCTGGCACGCCTGGGGGAGGTGATCCACCGGCCGGAGCCGGTGCCGCCGGCGGCGATCGAGTTGGCCAGGGGCAGCTTCGGGCTGCGCACGGTGGACGCCGAGCTGGCCGCCCTGGTCGGCGACTCCGACGTGGACGAGGCCGTGGTCGCGGTCCGGCTCGGTGACCCGAACGCGGGCCCGCGCCTGCTCACCTTCGAGGTGGGCGGCGCGGACGCCGCCGCCATCGAGGTGGAAATCAGCGGCGCGGGCCGGCGACACCGCCTGCTCGGGCAGCTGCACCCGCCCGGCGCTGCCCGTGTCGAGCTACGCCAGCCCGGCGTGCCCGGGACCCGCTCGGTGACCGCCGACGACCAGGGCCGGTTCCTGATCGACGACGTGGACCCCGGACTGTTCAACCTGACCTGTCACCGGCCCGGCCACCGACCGGTCACCACCGCCTGGACCGGCCTGCGTTGACCGAGCCGCCGGAACCGGGCTGGGCCCGGCCCGGGCGGCGCGGGCGGGGCTAACCCGGCGTTCCGGGCAGGATCCGCAGGATCCGGCCGAAGTCGGCCAGGGTGGGGCGCCCCGCGAGCAGGGCGTCGAGCGCCGCCCGGGGGCTGAGCCCGGGGGTGTTCTGGCACAGCACGGCGACCGCGCCGCTGATCTGGGGGGCGGAGAACGACGTGCCGGTCCACACCGTCCAGGAGTTCGCCGGGAAGGTGAAGTCGGGGATCAACGGGTCCACCTCCGGCGGCAGCGTGCCGGCCACGAACGTGGACACCACCCCGACACCGACGGTGGAGCAGTCCACCCACTTGCCACGACTGGAGAACGGAGCCCCCCGGAGGTCGTCGGTCAGGGCGCCCACCGCCACCACGTGGTCCATTGCTGCCGGGTACATCGGCTCGGTACTGCCGTTGTTCCCGGCACTGGCGACGATCAGCACGTCGGGGTACTTCTCCTTCATCGTCGCCACCGCGTCGCTCAGCGACAGCGGGGCTTCGCCGCCGATCCCCGGGGTGCCCAGCGAGGCGTTGATGATCAGTCGGACGCCGTCGCGGGCCGCCTCCTCGGCGGCCAGCAGCATGGCGTTGGCGACGTCCTGCGCCGTGCCGAGGCCATCGCTGCGGGTGAACCGGTACGCGACGATCTCGCAGTCCGGGGCGACCCGTTGCACAACGCCGGCGGCGAAGGTGCCGTGCCCGGCGAACCAGTCCAGCCGGCCGTCGCCACCGCCGGCGCCGTTGTCGGGCAGGATGTCCAGCGGGTCGGTGTTGTCGGAGGCCCGGGTGACCCCGGCCAGCCAGCCGTCGGCCCGCATCTCCGGGGTGATGCCCGTGTCGATCACCGCTACCCGTACGTCGGTCGCGGCGTTGGTGGTGACGTTGGGCGGTGGGTACGGACCGGGCCCGGCGGTCGCCGAGGGATAGTTGTCGCCTTTGATGATGTGACCGGAGCCGCCGCCGTCTCCCGGCGGCGGGTCCACATCGGTTCCCAACGGCACCACGATGTTGGGCGCGGCGGTGATGCCCTGCGCGCGCAGCGTCTTGACGTCCGCGGCGAGCTCATCGGGCCGCTTGTCCCCCTCGAACACCTCGGTGTGCACGTCCCTCGACCGGTTCATCGAGTCGGCCCACCGGTACCGCAACGCCGCCAGCGCCCGATCGACGGCCGTGGCCCCGTCCTTGCCGGGGCTCACCCGTACGACGAGTTGACCACGGGCCACCAGCACGTACGACGCCCGCCCGGCCGCGGTGGTCACCGGGTACCGGTCGAACCGCAGGGCGTAGCGCCGCGGCGCCAGTTCCTGCCGGGCCTGCAGCTGAGTGATGATCCGTTCGATGCGGGCCTGCTCCCCGGCCGAGGTCAGGACCGCCAGCTGACGGCGCACCCGTACCGAGTCCGCCCGACGCTGCTCGGCGGTGCGGTGCTCCGGGATCCCATTTTTCCCGGGGACCTTTCCCGACCTGTCGTCAATGCTCATCCTCGACGATCCTTCCCCTCCGCTGTGGATAGACTGCCCCGATCTGGCGTCTCCTCCATGAGCGGTCGAATGATGGTGGTTGGCAACGACACTGACCTCCGGACGGAAGCGGACGCCGCATACGCCAGAGTGGTCCTTGACCCTGCCAGATACACCGCGTCGGCGGCGGAAATCGTCTCCCGGGCCCGACGGGCCGGTGACCACGAGGCCCTCGTCGCCGGGCTGCGCGCGATGGCCTGGGCCCGGCACGCGGTGCTCGACAACGTCACCGCGAAGCGGCTGCTGGACGAGGCGGTGCGGTTGGCCGTCCGGCACCGGCTCGATCACCGGCTGGGCGACGTGCTGGTCACCCGGGCCATCGCGGTGCAGGAACTCGGCGGCCACGCCGCGGCGGCCCGTGACCTGCGGCGGGCCGAGCCGCTGGTCTCCCCGAAGCAGCGACCGGACCTGGTCATGCAACAGGCCATTCTGGATCACAACGCCGGTCGGATGCTCGCCGCCACCCGGCTGTATCAGCGGGTACTCACCGACCCGGCCTGCCCGTCGATCATCTGGGTCAAGGCGGCGAACAACCTGTCGGTGGCGCAGACGCAGCTCGGCCATCCGCGCGCGGCGCTGGCGTACCTCGACCGGGCGGCGGTCCTGGCGCAGGGCCTCGGACCGTTGCTGTCCGCCGTCATCGCCAACAGCCAGGCGTGGTCGAGTTTCCACGCCGGCCGGCTGACCGAGAGCATCCGGCGCTTCGAGGCGGCCGGGCCACTGTACGCGGCCGCCGGCATCCCGCTCGGGGAACACTATCTGGACTACGCCGACGCCCTGGTCGACCTGCGCCTGCTGGACGAGGCCGCGGCCGTGGCGCGGCTGGCCGCAGCGGATTTCGACCGGCACGGCGCCCGGCTGATGGCCGCCGAGGCGCGGCTGCGCGGCGCCCGGCTGTCGTTGGCGCTGGGCGAACCCGACACCGCCCGGGCACAGGCCGAATCGGCCGTGGCCGACCTGCGCCGGCAGCGCCGCCCGGCGTGGGTGGCCCGGGCGACCGTCGCGGCGGTGGAGGCCGCGGCGGCGGGCAACGGTTACCCGGCGACGGCGTTGCGCCGCCTCGGCTGGGCGGCCGCCACCCTGCAACGGCTCGGGCTGCACGCCAACGCCGTCGAGGCGCACCTCACCGCCGGTCGCGCCGCGCTGGCGCTCGGCCGCCCGGCACCGGCCCGGCGGCACCTGACCGTCGCCGCCGACCTGGCCCGGGGCCAGCCGCTGCTGGTACGCCTGCGCGGGCGGATCTCGCTGGCCCTGTTGGCCAGCGCCGCCGGGTCGGCCGAGCCGGTGCTGCGGCACTGCTCCGCCGGGCTCAGTGACCTGGCCCGGCACCGGGCGGCCCTGTCGTCGGTCGAATTACGGGTGCTGGCCGCTGGGCACGGGGCCGAGCTGGGTGACCTCGGGTTGCGTTCGCTGCTGCGCACCGCGTCGCCGAGCCGGATCCTGCGCTGGCTGGAGCGGACCCGGGCGGCGGCGCTGCTGACGGTGCAGCCGGCCACCGCCGAGGTCGAGGAGGAGGTGATCGCGCTGCGTAGCGTGGAGCACCAACTGCGCACCGCCCGGCGTGAGCGCGGCGAGGAACCGCGGGATCTGCTCAGCCGGCAGAGCGGGCTGGAGGCGCGGATCAGGCGCCGTTCCTGGGGGCGGGACGGGGTGTCGGCCGGGGCCGCCGACGTCGTCTCGACGCCGGAACTGCGGGCGCTGCTCGACGGCGGCTGGCTGGTGGAGTTCGCCGCGGT
>DASVVF010000970.1:0-23915 GCA_036386695.1 Catenuloplanes sp.
CCCGGGGGTGACGCCCGACCCGACCACCGCGGTGCGCGCCGACGCGGCGGAAACGAGCAGTACGGCGCGGGTGGCCAACCCCATTATCAAGGACCGGTTCGTCGCCGACCCGTCGGCGCACGTGTTCAACAACCGGATGTACATCTACGCCACTGACGACCAGACCAACAGCGGCACCTACTGGGACTCCAAGGTCTGGCGCGCGTACTCGTCGAGCGACCTGCGGAGCTGGACCAACCACGGTTCGTTCTTCGGCCTCAACCGCGGGTTCTCCTGGGCCAGCCAGTACGCCTGGGCGCCCACCGCCGCGTACCGCGACGGCTACTACTACTTCTACGCACCGGTCGACCGGACCAAGATCGGAGTGGCCCGGAGCACCTCCCCGACCGGCGACTTCCGCGATGTGCGCGGCACTCCGCTGATCGACAAGGCGCGCGACGCGAACACCGGCGCCGAGCCGATCGACCCGGCGGTATTCACCGACGACGACGGCCAGGCGTACCTGTACTTCGGCACCCGTACCCCGAAGGTGGTCAAGCTGGGCGCGGACATGATGTCCACCACCGAGGGCATCCAGAACGTGACGATCAACGGCGGGCCCAGCTACGGCGAGGCACCCTGGCTGCACCAGCGCAAGGGAATCTACTACCTGTCGTACTCCACCGGCTGGCCGGGTCAGATCGCGTACGCCACCGGGACCAGCCCGATGGGCCCGTTCACCTACCGGGGCATCATCCTGGACTACACCAACATCTCCACGAACCACCAGTCGATCGTCGAGTATCAGAACCGCTGGTACATCGTGTACCACAAGAACGGGCGCACCGGCGGCGGTTCGTTCAAGCGGTCGTTGGCGATGGAGTACCTGCACCACAACGCCGACGGCACGATTGTGCCGGTGGCCCAGACCACGACGGGCGTGGACCCGGTCGACCCGCGTGGCTACCTGACCCTGACCGCCCGGCACAGTGGCAAACTGGTCGAGGTGCCCGACCGGTCCACCACCGATGGCACGCCACTCGCCCAGTATCCGCGTCGCAGCGGCGGCACTCCCCAGCACTGGCAGCTACGCGACGCCGGCGACGGTTACGTCAACCTGGTCAACCGCAACAGCGGTAAGTGCGTCGACGGCGGCGCGGCCGGCGCCGATGACGAGACCCCGGTGGTGCAGCGAACCTGCGGCGGGGATCTCAACCAGCAATGGCAACTGCGTGAGGCCGATGGCGGTTACCTCCAGCTGGTCGCCCGATCCGACGGCAGGTGCCTGGACGTCAGCACGGGCAGTACCGCCGACGGCGCGCCGCTCGTCCTGCGCGGTTGCGGCAGCGACGCCAGTCAGCAATGGCAGCGGGCGGCGGCCTGACGTCGACACCCGGCAGGTCGTCGGGGCCCCCTTCCCGGTGTCGGAAGGGGGCCCGGCGACGTCGCCGTGGATGCGCCGGCACGACCCCGGTGGCCGTACGCAGCGGCTCAGCGGGTAGCGCGCCCGGTCAGCTTGTCCCGGAGCCGATCCACCAGGCCCACCCCCGGTCCGACGAGCTTGTGGAACAACTCGCTGTTCGGCGCCGCGGGGTGCGGCCGGGTCGGGGCCAGCTTCTTGGCCGTCTGGACCTTGCCGGCCAGCTCCGTCAGCTCCTCCTGCGGGACCTGGCGGCGCAGCTCGGGGAACTGGTCGGTCTCCTCGTCCTGGACATGGTCGGCGAGCAGCGCCTCCAGCTTGGTGAGCGCCATCTCGAACTCCGCGCCGGACACGTCGGCCGCTTCGAGCTGCTTCATGGTCCGCTCGAGTTCCTTGTGCTCCTCGATGTCATGCTCGACGGCCTTCTCCCCGTCGGCGAGGTACTTGCGCATGACCGGGTAGACGTACATCTCCTCGGCGACGGCGTGGCGCACCAGCTCGCTGATGGCGGTGTCGGTCAGGTCACGGCGGATCATCGGATCGGTGATCGTCCGGATCTCGCCGATGAGAATGGTGACGTCCCGATGGTCGCTGATGAGGATGTCGATCACGTCGCCGTTCGTCTGGCTACTGGTCATGATTCCTCCGCGGGTTGCTGGGTATCGGCACCATCGCCCCTACCCCGCAGCCCGGCGATTACTCCCCGACGGCCGCGCCCCGAGGTTCGACGACGGCGAGCAGGCCGGCCGGCAGCGGGGCTCGGCCAACGGCCCACGCGCACACGGCCCGGTGCCCGGCGCGTGCCGCCTCGTCGGTGGGCCAGCCCCACGTGGCGTTCTGCGGGCGGGTCCCGGAGGTGACCGTACGGAAGATCAGCGGGTGGCGGGGGTCGGCGATGCCCAGCCAGAAGGTGTGCACCTGGACCAGCCCCTCCCCCACCCGCAGGGTCTCCAGGGCGACCAGCGTGTAGCCGGGAAAGTCCCCCAGGCGTTGCCACGCCGATCGGCTCACCCGGCGACCACGGCGATCGAAGAAGCGCCCCGCGGCTCGGGAACGCCCCAGCCGCGGGCCGGACGGTGCCGTTGTCGCGCTCCACGTCGGCCGCGGGAAGTTGGGTTCCGCGATGGCGCTCATGGTGCCCCCGGGTGGTTCGGCGTGTGGGCGGCGTACCCACCACCGTTGAACCCATCGTAGCCAGGCAACCACGCCGTGCTGCCGAGTTGGCCGCCCGCGCTCGCTGACCAGAAGCCGACCCGCCCCGGGCACGACGGGGCGGCAGCGGTCCGGCCGCTGCCCGATCGGCTGCTCGAAGGGCCCTTTGCGAGCTGCCATCCATCGATCATGGTGACCATATCGTCCCGCGCCGCTGAGTCGGAGGAACCGTGTCCGCAGCCCGTACCAGCCGTCTTCCCGGCCTGACGGCCATGCTCGCCGGCACCGCTGTCATCGCAGCCCTGGCCCTGAGCGGCACCGCGGCCGCCGCGACCGCGCCGGCCGCCATCCTGCTTTCCGCCGACGCCGCCGGCGGATCGGGTGACGCGCAGACCCGCGACGCCTCGGTCACCCCGGACGGCCGGTTCGTGGCGTTCGAGTCGTACGCCACCGACCTGGTGGCCGGCGACCGCAATGGCCAGCGCGACGTGTTCCTGCGTGACCGACGCACCGGCACCACCGAACTGATCAGCGTCAGCCGGGTCCGTGGGCCGGCCAACGGCGAAAGTCAGGTCGGTACCACGGCGATCAGCGCCGACGGCCGGTTCGTCGTCTTCCGTTCCGTGGCGACCGACCTGGTCGCCGGCGACAGCGGAACCTCGGCGGAGAACCGGGTCTACGTCCGCGACCGGCTGACCCGGACCACCCGGCGGGTGAGCGGCGCGGCCCCGTTGACCCACGCCGAGGCGCCGTCGATCAGCGGCGACGGCCGGTTCGTGGCGTTCGTCGCCGACGACAGCACGTTGGTGCCCGGCGACACCAACCAGGTTTCTGACGTGTTCGTGTACGACCGCGGGTCGGCGACCGTTCGACGGGCCAGCGTCGGGCGCGGCGGCGTCCAGGGCGACAACGTCAGCCGGGCTCCCGTGCTCAGTGGAAACGGGCGTTACGTGGCGTTCCTGTCCTTCGCCGCCAACCTGGACCCCCGGGACACCAGCCCGAACCCCGACGCCTTCGTCCGCGACCTGCGCACCGGCCGCACCGAACACGTCAGCCGCGGCGTGGCCGGCGTCGACCTGGCGGACGGCATCCGGCAGGGGCCCTCGATCAGCTCCGACGGCCGCCTGGCGACCTTCGCCAGCTACGAGGGGCAGGTGTACGTCCGGGACCTGGCCCGCCAGCGGACCACGCTGGTGAGCGCCCGCCCCGACGGTGCGCCCGGTGACCAGTTCAGTCACACGGCCTCGCTGAGCCCAGACGGCCGGTACGTGAGCTTCGTTTCCTCGGCGACCGACCTGGCCCCCGCCCACCCGTCGATGATCCCCGTCTACCGCCGGGACCTGCGGGCGGGTACGACGCAACGGCTGCGCCTGACCACCGCCGACGGCGCTCGGCTGGACGCCTCGGTCTACCTGTTCGCGAGCAGCAACGCCGGCGTTGTGTTCTCGTCGACCGCCGGCAACCTGGTGACCGACGGGGGTTCCACCCCCGGCAACGGCAGCTGGGAACAGCTCTACCTGCTCAACTGGTGAGTAAGCGCGATCATGCCCGGCGCGACGGCATGGCCGCGTCCCCGCTGCCCGGCCTCCGGTCAGCGGGCGCCGGCCGGGTCACCGGCGACCGGGGCGGCGTTCCAGCCGGCCAGCGACCGGTCGATGGCCCGTTCGACGTCGTCCCAGGTTGGGGTGTGGATGCCGAATGCGGGTACCGGGCGTCGTTGCGGTCCGAAGAAGTACTGCCGGCTCACCTGCCCACGGATCGCGGCGTGGACGTCGGGGTGGTCGTCGACGAAGTGGGTGAGGCCCAGTTGTTGGCAGTGGACGCGCTTGTCCGGGCGGGCACGACAGAATCGCACGTGGTGCGGGGGTAGTCCGGCGCGGGCGAAGAACTCGTGGTGGTGCAGCCACCGCCAGGTGCGGTCCCGCACCCGTGGGCCGCACTTGGACACCAGCCATACCCGGCCGTCGAATGCAGTGACCAGTCGGGCGATCGCGTCGACGGCTCCGGGCACCTCCGGGGTCGCCAGCATGGTTGTTTCGTCACCGGTGAAGAAGGCGGTGTCGGGGCCGGCCGGGTGCGCCGGCCCGTCGATGATGACCCGGCCGATGTCGACACCGAGGCGGGGCTCTGGCCGGTGGTCGCGCTGTTTCATGGCCCCAGGGTGCCCCCCGACGACCCGCAGCAGAACTATAACTTGGCCGAAGCGCTATAGCTTCAGGCTATGAGTCCGGATTCGCTGGCCCCGGGCCCGCCCGGTGCGGGTGCCATGACCCAGGGGGGATATCAGCTACTAACCGGCTTTCACCTCAAGACGGCCGGCAAGCGGCAAGACTGGGCGGATGCGGATGAAGGCCCGGTCGTCGGTGCCCGTCCAGCGGCCGTCCCTCATGAGCCTGCTGGTGGCCGCTGTGGCGGTGGGGGGCATCGCGGCGAGCGCCACGCTCATCCTGATCGTGGAGTCGCGGACGGCCCGGTCCCAGGGCGAGCGGCGGATGCAGGCGACCGCCGTACTGGCCCAGGCCTTCGTCCAGGAGCAGATGACCGGGCTGGCCCGCCTGGTGGACGCCTACGCCGAGCGGTTGGCCGTCACCGGGGCCGTGGAATCGGGCCGGATCGGCGGCCACGCGGCGGTCGGAGTCGCGGAGAACCTGGAGCGGCTCAGCCAGGCGCGCCCGGATATCAGCGTTACCTTCCTGACCGATCCGCAGGGGACACTGCTGGCGGTCCAGCCGGCCGGCCCCACGCAGCTGGGGCGGAATTTCGCCGCCCGGGACTGGTACCGGGGTGCCGTGCGCACCGGCCGGCCGTACATCTCCGAGGTCTACGAGTCCACCGCGACCGGCCGGCCGTTCGTCGCCGCCAGCGTCGTGGTCCGGGGCCCGGCGGTGGCCGACCGGCCCGGCCCCGTGGTGGGGGTGCTGGTGGCCACCTTCTCGTTGTCGTCGTTCCAGCATTTCGTCGACGGGTACGCGGCGCGGACCGGAATCCGACTGGTGATCATCGACCAGCGGGGCGTCCTGGTCGCGGCGGGCCGCGACCGAACCGGGCCGGCCACCCCCGTGGATCTGGCCGGGCGGCGCGAGGCCGGGCGGCTGGCCCTTTCCCGGACCCGGGTCATCGCCGCCACCGGGACCGAACCGAGCACCGGGTGGGTGGTGGGCAGCCAGATATCGCTGGGCGCCGCGCGTGACTCGACCGGCTACCGGGCCGGGGTACTCACCATCGCCGGGATCCTGATCGTGCTGGTGCTGGCGGGCGCGGTGCTCCAGCACCGGCTGCGACGCGGCCGGCTCGCCGCCGACGCCCGCCTGATCCGGGAACAACGGCGTGGCCAGGAGGACATCGACCGGTTCTTCACCATCTCGCTGGACCTGCTGTGCATCGTTGGCCTCGACGGCTACTTCAAGCAGCTCAATCCGGCCTGGCGGACCGTGCTGGGGCATGATCTCCCCGAGTTGCTCCACCAGCCCTATGTGTCCTTCGTCCATCCCGACGATCGCGCCAGGACCGAGCAGGAGGTGGTCAGGCTCGGCGGTGGCACCACATCGGTCGGTTTCGAGAACCGGTACCGGTGCGCGGACGGATCGTACCGGTGGCTGCTCTGGCGGGTCGCCCCGGACGCGGAGCATGAGCTGCTCTACGGCGTGGCCCGGGACATCACCGAACGCAAGCGGGCCGAGCAGGTGTCCGCCTGGTTGGCCGCGATCGTCGACTCGTCGGTCGACGCGATCATCGGCGCGGACCTGGACGGCACCGTCACCAGCTGGAACGCCGGTGCCGAGCACATCTTCGGATACCGGGCGGCGGAGGTGCTGGGCCGGTCGATCCGGATGCTCGCACCGCTCGGGGAAACCGGGCAGGACGAGGCGCTCGCCCGGGCCGGACTCGGCGAGGTCATCGCCCCGTACGAGGCCGGCCGGTTGCACCGCGACGGCCACCTCATCGAGGTGAGTCTGAGCAAGTCGCCGGTTCGTGACGCGGGCGGCAACGTCGTCGGCGTCTCTCTGATCGCCCGGGACGTCACCGAGGCGCGGCGGGCTGAGCAGGCGCTGCGGGCGATCATCGAAACCGCCAGTGACGCGTACGTCAGCGTCGACGCCGGGGGCACCGTGACCGAATGGAACCACCAGGCGGAGATCCTGCTGGGGTGGACCCACGCTGAGGCGGTCGGCCGCGACATCGCTGACCTGATCATTGCGGGGGGCTCGCCCGGTGCGCCTGACGACGGCCTGGCACGGGCCCTCACCGGCGGGTCGGAGATCCTCGACCACACCCGGCAGATCTCGGCGTCGCGCCGCGACGGCAGCGAGATCCCCGTCGAGATCACCGTGTGGCATGTGGCGGCTCCCTCGGGAGTGCAGACCAGCGCGTTCCTGCGCGACATCAGCCAGCGACAGCAGCTGGAGCGCGACATGGCGGCGGCCCGGGACCAGGCGGTGGAGGCGTCCAGGCTCAAGTCGGAGTTCCTGGCCATGATGAGCCACGAGATCCGCACCCCGATGAACGCGGTGATCGGGTTGACCGGCCTGCTGCTGCGCGGCGACCTGGAGGCGACCCAACGCCGCTACGCCGAGAGCATCAGAGCCGCCGGAAAGGCCCTGTTGTCGATGATCAACGACATCCTGGATCTCTCCAAGATCGAGTCAGGTGCGCTGACCCTCGACAACTCGACGGTCAATCTCAGCGGTGTGCTGGAAGAGGTGCTGGAGATGGTGGCCGAGACCGCCCGCGCCAAGGGACTGGAGCTCGTCGGTTACTGCGAGCAGAGCCTGCCCGCCCTGGTACGGGGCGACCCCGTGCGGATCCGGCAGATCCTGCTGAACTTCGCCGCCAACGCGGTCAAGTTCACCGAACGCGGCGAGGTGTTCATCCACCTGCGGCACGACGAACCCGAACCGGGCCCGGAAGCGACGGCGACCCCCGGCGTGGTGGCGGTCCGCATGGAGGTGACCGACACCGGGATCGGCGTCACCCCCGAACAACAGGGCCACCTGTTCGACGCGTTCGCCCAGGCCGACTCCTCCACCACCCGCCGGTTCGGCGGCACCGGCCTGGGACTCGCCATCTGCCGGGAACTGGCCGAGGCGATGGGCGGGCGCGTCGGCGTGCGCAGCGCCACCGGAGGCAGCACCTTCTGGTGCACCCTGCAGCTGAGCTACGACCCGGCCAGCGCCGCGTTGTCGGCGATGACGCACGCCTCACTCAAGGGGCTGCGGGTGCTGATCGCCGACGCCCATGGGACCAGCAGAGGGGTCCTCGCCGACCAACTGCGGGCCTGGTCGATGCGCCCGGCTGTGGTCGAGTCCAGCGACGAGGCCATCGAGACGCTCTGGGACGCCTCCACCCACCGCACCCCGTTCGACCTGTTGATTGTCTGCGCCACCCTGCCCGGGACCCCCGGTGGGCCTGACCTGGCGTCCCGGATCAACCAGCACCCGGGGATCCGGCCGCTACCCGTCATCCTGATCATGCCGATGGACCACACCGCCCCCGACCACGCCCCGCAGGTCGGCATCGTGGCGACGGTGACCCGACCCGTGCAGCAATCCGAGCTCTACGACTGCCTCATCCACGCGGCCTCCGGGACCGCACACCTCGACGAGCCGGCGGCGCCGCTGACGCCGCCCACCCGGACGCCCGCCCGGGGCGGCAACGGCCGGCTGCTCCTGGTCGAGGACAACGCCATCAACCAGATGGTCGCCGATGGCATCCTCACCGAACTCGGCTACCAGGTCGACATCGCCTCCGACGGGCTGCAGGCCCTGGAGCACCTGGGTCTGGCCCCGTACCGGGCCATCCTGATGGACTGCCAGATGCCCGGCCTGGACGGCTACCAGACCGCCCGGGAGATCCGCCGGCGGGAGGAGCAGGCCGCCCCGGCCGGCGACGGCACCGAGCCGGCACCGACAATCCGGACACCCATCATCGCGATGACCGCCGCGGCCCTCAAGGGCGACCGCGAGCGCTGCCTCGCCGCCGGCATGGACGACTACCTGTCGAAGCCCTTCGAGCCGGAGGAACTCGCGGCCGTCCTGCGCCGCTGGATCGGCGACGCACCGCCCGAACCGCAAGCCACCCAGCCGCCGGCGGCCAGCGCGGCCGAACGGGCGATCGTCGAACGACTGGACACGCTGCGCGCCCACGTCCCACCAGGAACAGTGGAACGGCTGCTCACCGCGTTCGTCGACGACGGCTCCCGGTGCCTGGCCGACCTCAACGCCGCCCTCGGCCGCGACGACGCCACCGGCGTCGCCCGGGCCGCCCACGCCTTCAAGGGGGCGGCCGCGAGCATCGGCGCCACCGCCCTGTGCGAGCTCTGCGAATCCCTGGAGGAACTCTGCCGCGACCACCGGCTGACCATGGTCCCCCAGGTCCTGACCGAACTCCTCGACGAGTACGAGGAGACCCGACTCCTGCTGCAGGACATGCCCGCCGGACCGGATTAGGCGGGCAAACAACCGACGTTCGGGAGATCCGGCTGCCGCTCCGATGACATAGTCAACGGCGGACCGTGTTGCGTTCAGCTGACTCCGCGCACCGAGCACAGGATCGGAAACGCATGAGCACCGTTCTTGTCGTCGACGACCAGACGAGCAACCGGGAACTCGTGCGCGACATCCTGATCTACCGGGGCCACCGAGTCATCGAGGCCCGTGAGGGCGTCGAGGCCCTCGGCCTGGCCCATGAACAACATCCCGATCTGGTCCTGACCGACGTGTTGATGCCGGGGATGGACGGCTATCAGCTCGCCCAGGAACTGCGGGCCGCCACGGACACCGCCGGGACCCCCATCGTGTTCCTCACCGCCAACTACCTGCCGGCCGAGGCCGCGCCGTTCGCGCAGGCGTGTGGCGTGGCCCGGGTCCTGCTCAAGTCCATCGACCCGCAGGCCCTGCTGCAGATCATCGACGAGGTCCTCGCCGAGGTGCCGGACCTGGGCCCCGAATCGGCGATCGACGCGGCGGAGGCCACCCGGGCGCACCTCACGGCGATCAGCGCGAAGCTGATCGAACGGGACGCCGCGCTGACCGGGGCCGAGACGCGGTTCCGGCTGATGGCCGACAGGTCGCCCGTGGGTATCGTCCTGGGCGACCAACAGGGCCGGGCCGACTACGTCAACGACCGCTTCACCGCCATCATGGGGGTGAGCGCCGCCGACCTGCTCGGGCCGGGTTGGCTGCGGTGCACCGGCGAGGAGCAGCACGCGGAGATCCTCGCGATCGTGCGTGGCGAGGTCTCCGGCGGCGTGCAGCATCGCTACCGCGGCCAGGTGAAGCTACCCACCGGCCGCCTCAGCTGGCTGAACGTGCACATTCAAGCCGTCGACGACGACGACGACGGCGGCGGACAGTTCAACGGCTTCATCGCCTCGATCGACGACGTCACCGCGGTGGTCGAAGCCGAGCAGCGGCACCGGGCGGCCGAGCGCCAACACGACATCGACGCCCGGGTGCAGGCGACGCAACGCCTGCAGAGCCTCAGCCGCCTCGCCGGCGGAGTCGCCCACGACTTCAACAACATTCTGGGCGCGATGCTGGGCTTCGAGACGTTCCTGTCCGAGGCGGTCAACGAACTCAGGGACGCGGGAACGATCGACGACAGGACCTGCGGCGACCTACTCCGCGACCTGGAACAGATCCGCAAGGGCGGCCAGCGGGCCACCGATCTGACCCAGCAGCTACTGACCTTCGGCAGCCGCAAGGTGCTCCACCTGGCGCCCATGGACCTCAATCGGGCCGTCCGGGAATCGCGGGAACTGCTGGCGCGCTCGTTCGGCACGCACATCGGCATCGTGCTGGTTCAGGCCACCGATCTGCCGCCGATTCTGGCCGAGCCGATAAACATCGGGCAGATTCTGCTCAACCTCACCCTGAACGCCCGCGACGCCATGCCCTCCGGCGGCGTCCTCACGGTGGCGACCTCGGAGTTCGAGGTCCGCGGCGACCAGGACGGCGACGGCGGGACGCGGCCCGGCCGTTACCTGCGACTGACGGTCAGCGACACCGGTGAGGGTATGGCGCCCGACGTGCTCGACCGGGCGTTGGAACCCTTCTTCACCACCAGATCGGGTAGCCAGAGCAGCGGGCTGGGGTTGGCCACCGTGTACGGCATCGTCAACCAGCTCGGCGGCACGATGCAGATCAAGTCCACGCTCGGCCAGGGAACCGTCGTCACCATCGACCTGCCGACCACGGACCTGCCACTGGGGCCGCCACCCCCGCCACCGGAGGCAGCCGGCGGCGGCACCGAGACGGTGCTGGTCGCCGAGGACGAAGGCCCGCTGCGGGAAACGGTCACCCGGAGCCTGGGCAAGGCCGGCTACACGGTCCTGGCCGCCGCCGACGGGACCGCCGCGCTGGCCGCCGCCGAGCAGCACGCCGCCCCCATTGATCTGCTGCTCAGTGACGTCATGATGCCCGGGATGCTCGGCCATGAGTTGGCGGCTCACCTGCGGGGCATCCGGCCGGAAACCCGGGTGCTGCTGATGTCCGGTTACGCCGGCGGCCTCATGAACGACCACGGCGCCCTCCCGCCGGGCGTCACAGTCCTGCCGAAACCGTTCTCCGAGAACGAACTGCTCATCGCCGTACGGTCGAGCCTGGGAGCTCCTCGGCGCTGACTGTGGCCGGTGCGGGCCGCCGGATCCGACCGACGGTGACCGGCTACCATGGCCTCGCTCGCCGAGATCCCACCGGATCGCGGGAGCCGGTCGTTGCCCCGTCCCGGCTATGCGCGCCGGCGGTGCGACGACGTCGACCGGCGGTGACCAGATTCGCCCACGGCGACGATCAGCGGACCCGGTCGGGGCGGACGACCCTCAAGGGGCGGGGAGAGCGATGCAGGCGGTGTCGGTCAGCGCCGATACGGACGGCACACTGGACGTCGCGTTGTGCGGCGAGATCGACTATGCCAACTCGGCGCAGGTGCTCGAAACCATCCGCGACGGCGTCCGGCGGGTCGCACCGACCGTGATCCGGGTCGAGATGGCGCAGGTGACGTTCCTGGACTCGTCCGGCATCAGCGTGCTGGTCCACACCATGCGCCTGGCCGACGAACAGGGTGCGGCCTTCCGGCTGGAACATCCCAACGCCAACGTCTACGACCAGCTCAGCATGTCCGGGCTGCTGACGGCCTTCGGTCTGGCCGAGCCCTCCCCGGAAAGCTGAGCCGTCCGCCGCCGGCACCCGTGGTGATCGGCCGTCGGCCTAGAATCAGCGGTGGTGGCGCGCGGCCCGCGTCGCCTCCTCAACCAACGGCGGCGGGAAGGCCGAGTCAGCTGGTGAACCGACAACAGGACTACCTGAACCGCCTGGCTGACATCGACGCCACCGTGGCGGGGGCGCAGGTGCACCCGGACCTGCTGCTGGAGCGGGCGGCCGGTCTGCTCGCCGGGCGCGCCGGGTGCCGGGTCGACGAGGCGCATGCCCAGCTGTTGCGGCTGGCCGGCGAGCAGGGCCGCGACCTGGCAGCGGTGGCCCTCGACGTGGTGGCGGCCCTGGAAACGCCGCTGTCGACCGGCCCGGACCAGATCCGGTCGGTGGTCGACGGCGCCCTTCATCGGCCACCCGGACGCGCCGGGGACCGTCGGCCGGCGGCACGGGCCGACGCGGACCCGTCCGCCGCGTCGTTCGCCGGCGACTGGGCCACGACCCTGCAACAGGTGCTCGACACGATGTCGGGGAACCACACGGTGGTGTTGCCGCTGCGCGACGCGGCCGGCGACGTCGAGGACTACGTGTTCGTCGCGGTCAGTCCCGCCGTGGTGGACGTGGCCGGACGACGAGGTCCGCAGCTTGTCGGGCGGCCGGTGAGCGAGGTGTATCCCGCCATCGTGGGCGGGCCGGTGTGGCAGGGCTGGGGTGACGCGTTGGCCGACGGCGTGCCCCGTGAGATCGGCCCGGTGCCCTACGACCCCGCCAGTGACCAGGCGCAGGTCACCGTGGTGGTGCGGGTGCACCCGGTCGGGGCGGGGTTGCTCAGCAGCTGGGTGCGCCCGGACGAGCAGGACCGGCTCGGCGAGCGCATCGCCCAGACCGAACGGTTGGGGGGGCTGGGGTGGGGCGAGTGGGACCTGATCACCGATCGGGTGGTCTGGTCGGACGGGCTCTACCGCATCTACGAACGTGACCCCGCCGACGGGCCGTTGCCGCGTCATGAGTCCGAGGCGCTGCGCCTGCCGGAGGACGCGCCGATCCACCGCCAGGCCGCGGTCAGCTTCGGTCGTGGGGAGACCGTCGACATCACCTTCCGGGTACGTATCGGGGACCGCGTCAAGTATCTGCGCAGCGTGATCGACGCGGTGCGGGACACCGCCGGGGCACCGGTCAAGGTGTACGGCATCGTCCAGGACGTCACCGCCCGGGAACTCAGCCGGGCCAAGCTCGCCGAGGTGGAGCAGCAGCTCCACCAGCAGCGGCAGAGCCTCGCAGCCGAACACCGCCTGGCCGCGCAGCTGCAGCACATCATTCTGCCGGTGCCCGCCGCACCGATCGATCTGCCCGGGCTGCAGGTCGCGGTGCGCTACCTCCCCGCTGAACAGGCCAGCCGGGTGGGTGGGGACTGGTACCACGCCGCCGCCACCGACGACGGCGAGGTGCTGCTCGCCGTCGGCGACGTCGCCGGCCACGGCATCCGCGCGGCGACGAGCATGGCCCGGCTGCGTCACGCGCTGGACGCGTTGAGCATCACCGCCACCACCGATCCGGCCGAGTTGCTGGGGAGTTTGAACCGGCTGCTGTACGCCGGCGGTTCCATCGCGGACACCGCCACCGCCGTGATCGCCCGCTACCATCCGCCGACCGGCCGGCTGGTGTGGGCGCAGGCCGGACACCCGCCGATCCTGCGTACCCGCGACGCGGTCACCACCGAGCTGGAACGACCCCGCGGCGCGCTGCTCGGCGCTGTCCGGGACGCTGTCTACCACACCGCCAGCACCACCGTCGAAGCCGGCGACCTGCTGCTCTTCTACACCGACGGCCTGGTCGAAGACCGCCGGCGCAGCCGGCAGGAAGGCTTCGCCCCGGTGATCGACACGCTCAACACCGTCTCGGCCAGGGCCGGCGGGCAACCCCTCAGCGACGTGCTCGACCTGCTGCGCAGGGCCAACCCCGACGACGACATCTGCATCCTCGCGGCCCGGCCGTCCGCCGTCCGTCCCGCCGCCGCGGAAGCCGGCCGGCCATGACGGAGCCGATCGGCGTGGGGCTCAGCGCCACCCCGGCACCGTCGGCGGACGGAGCGATGCTGCGCGACTTCAGCCGGGAAACCCTGGTCGTTCTGCGGCGGGATGTGCGGGGGTACGGTGTCCAGCACGGTCTGTCCGGGCTGGCGCTGTACCGGTTCGTGGTGGCCGTCAACGAACTGACCACCAACGCGGTCCGGCACGCCGGCGGCGCCGGACGACTCGAGCTGCGCCGCGTCGGGGACCTGCTGCGTTGCCGGGTCACCGATACCGGCCCCGGCATGCCACCCGGGCGCCGGCACATCGACGCCCTCCCGGCACCGGACGCGGTCAACGGCCGCGGGCTGTGGCTGGCCCGGCGAAACGCCCACAGCGTCGACATCGACAGCGGGCCGGCCGGCACGACCGTCACCCTGACGATCCGCCTCCGGTAGCCGCTGTCTCAGCTGGCCGGTGGCCGGTAGAGGGGCGGCAGGCGGTCCTGGAACATGGTGAACGGGTGCTGGCGGAAGGCGGCGAAGTCGGCCGCGGTGCCCGAGCCCGGGCGTGGTGTGCCGCCACCGGAGCGGCCGAACGGATTGCGCCAGGCCAGGCTCCACCCGATCCGCCGGGTGTCCTCGTCGGTGTTGACCGCCTTGAGCAGATAGTTCGTCCACGGATCGCTGATCCCGCGTGGCGTGCCGGTCTCCGTCAACGCCGCGATCTTGTCGCGAGCCTGCGCGAGCTGGGATACCACCTGCAGTGACCGGACGTAGTGCAGGTACTGCTGCGTGAGCGCAGTGGTGTTGGCGGAGTGTCCGGTGTCCCAGTAGTTGTCGAAGCCGAGAACGTCGACGTATTCGTCGCCCGGGTAGCTGGCCAGGTACTCCGTGGCCAGGTTGTCGATGTCCATCCGGCTGCGGTCCGGCGAGATCGCGTAGAGCAGATGGTGCAGGCCCTTCTGCTCGCGCAGGTAGTCGACGGTGAACCGCCACAGCTGCGTGTAGTCGGCCACCGTGTTGAGATCGTTGTCGATCCCCCACCAGAACCAGTCCCCGGTGTGCTCGTGGTAGGGGCGGAACACGATCGGGATCGGGTCGCCGTTGCCGTCGACGAGGTCGTCGGCGAAGTCGGCGAACCGGTCCAGCCAGGTGATCAGCGTGTCGTGTCGCGACCCGCCCGGCAGTAGGTACGAGATGGCCCGGTGGGTGGGGGTGGAGCCGTACCCGCCGCCGGTGACCGGGTCGACCGAATGCCAGCTGACGGTGTTGACGGCCCCCATCGCGTGCGCCTGGCGGATCCAGCGCTTCAGGTCGGCGAAATCCACCCCGTCGATGTTGGTCGCCGAGTTGAGTTCGATGCGCCCGACGTCCCAGCCGAACACCGATGGGTACGCTCCGGCGGCCTCCAACACGTCGGAGCGACCGGACTCGGCCCACCAGGTGCTGCCGTACGCGAGATCGTCCTGGTGTCCGAACAGCAGTGCGCTGCCGGCCAGGGCTCGGAGGTTGCGGTACAGCGCGACGGTCTGCGCGGTCGCGTCCGGGTCGATCGGCGCCACGCCGGCGCCGCTCGCGACGCCTGCCGACGGCGCCCCTCCCGCCGGCGGCGAGGTCCCGATCAGGCTCATGCCGAGGGCGGTCACGATCAGCCCACCCACCGTACCGGTGATCTTCCCCATCGACGTTTCGCCTTCCTCGTGGGCGGATGCCGGGCCCGTTGGATGCCCGTCGTGACCGTTGGCCCGCCGCGGCGTGGCCGGGCCGGGGGCGGCCCCGTCGAGTTCCGCGCGGCCGGACTTAACCGGATCAGCAACTCGATCGGACCACATCCGTGTCGGGCCGTCAATGGCGACGCGGGCGGGATCGTGTTCGAACTCCGCGAGCACGACCGGGTCGAGGACGGGCCACTGATGGCGGTTCCCGCCCCGCCGTGGGCCGGTGGCATGCGCCTGCCCATCGACGACGTCAGGGCTGGTTTCTCCTCGCTGCGGCACATCGGACGACTATTCGCCGGGGACGGACTGACAGCGGGCCCCGGGCGGCGCGCTTCAGCCCTTATCGAGGGTCGGTCGCTCGGCGGCGATCTGGAGCCACCCGCCCAACTCCTCCTGCTGGATCTGGGTCACCTTCGCGACCAGAACCGCGTCCCTGGTGGTCACGTTGTCGTACGGCGGACCCGAGGTCAGGTACAGCCGACGCTCCGCCTCGACGGCCTCACGCGCCCGGGAGAATCTCAGGTAGTTCTCCTGCCAGTGGAAGATCCCGCGCAGGCTCGACAGGACGACGACGACACCGCCGAGAATCGCCGGCACGGTGGCGTCGTCGGGCCGAAGAACCGCGGCGACGGGGATCGCGGCGGCGACGAGCACGAGCAGGCACTCACCGACCTGGTAGCTCCATTTCGCCCGCGCGGCCGCTTTCCGATACCACGTGTAGGAGTCGTTCGCGACACCCAGACCGTAGGTGTGGCCGGCGGTCCGGTCAGTGGCGTCATTCCCAGGTCTGTCCACAAAGCTCCCCTGCTGCACGCGAGCGGTCCCGGTCGGCAGTGGTCCCCCCGACACCCCGTCATTTTGCACGCCGCCCCCCGGGCGGGGCCTCCGGGTCGGACCGTTGGCGCGGCCGGCGGCACCCGTCGCGGCCGCGTGCCCTGGCCGACCCGGCACGAGGCCGCGGTGACCGGACGTCACGCGCCGCGTCGCTACCATCGGTCGAATGCTGATCCTGGTGCGCCATGCCATGCCGGCCATCCGGGCCGACCGACCCCCCGACGAGTGGGACCTCAGCGATGCCGGCCGCCGCGGCGCCGCGTCCCTGCGGCTCCGGCGACTACCCGCGCTCGTTGGCCGCCACCCGGGTCGGGCGCGGCTCGGCGGGCATCTCCCACGGTGCCTGGGGCAGGGTGTGCCCGGTCTCCAGCAGCGACTTGAGGTTGGCCAGCACGGCAGGCCATCCCTGCGAAACCGCGTCGAGGGCGTCGTGGTCGGCGAGTTTCTCGTGGGTCACGCTCAGGCGGACGATGTCGTGGTAGGCCTCGATGTGGAACGTCACTGTGGACGGCGTGGCGTCGGCCGCGTCGTCCGGTTCGCCGAAGGTGATGACCAGCCGGGTCGGGGGCGTCGCTTCGAGTACCGTGCCGACGACATCGGCGATATTGGAGCCGTCGGTGCGCCGGTGCTCCCACGGGGAGCCGGGTCGCCAGTCGGAGACGTTGCTGTGGCCCCAGTACCCGGCGGTCAGCTCGGCGTCGGTCAGCGCCTGCCAGACCCGTTGCGGGGTGCTGTGGATGTAGGTGACGTACACGAAGGTCGGTTTCTCGTTGGTCATGGTCGCTTCCTCCGCCTGTCGCTTGATGAGGTCGAGGGCACCCAACCGGGGCCGGTCGAACGGGGCGATCCACCGGCGCCCGATGTCGTGGATCGGAACGGGGTTGAGGTAGTGCAGCTTCTCCCGTCCCCGGCGCAACGTGCTGATCAGGTTGGCGTCCGCCAGCACGGCGAGGTGTTGGGTAGCGGACTGCCGCGCCATGTCCAGTTGGGCACAGAGCGCCCCCAGTGTCTGGCCGTCGACGCGACGAAGGCTGTCCAACAGCTTCCGGCGGGTGGGATCCGCGAGGGCCTTGAAGACCTTGTCCACGTCGCTGGCCACAACCGGCATTATGCAGGTAGCAGCCTGCATAATGTCAAGTGCCGCGCCACCTACACTCCCAGCTGGAGCGGCACCATCCCCGACGGTGGCAGAGGAGCGGCGGCGACAATGGGCCCGACCCTGGCGGACATCCTCACCGCGGCGGCACACGGGCGGTTCCCGCCGGCCGACGGCGGCACGACCGTGGTGGCACAACCCCGCCATCGTGACGCCGGGGTGATCGCGTTCACCGCCCACGCGGTCGTCTTCGTCGACGAGGACCCGCGCTGGGTGCACCGGACCCTCGCGGCAGTCGACTGCGACGAGCTGGCCGCCGCCATGAACCCACGCTTCCTCGCGGCGCTGCTGGACCGCACCGGCCGGTCCACCGACACGATCGACCTGTTGACGGTCGCCACCGCGTTGCCGGGAGAGCCCTCGGTGCGGCTACGCGAGATCGCCGACCCGGACCATCCCCGGGTACGCAGGTCCCGCCGGCGCCGCGACGACGTGCGGGTCTGGACCGCCGACGGCGGAGTCATCGTCCTCGGACGCGGGGTGGCCGGCCGGTGGGAGACGGCGATCGAGGTGGACGAGCCGGTCCGCCACCACGGCCTGGGCCGCGCGCTGGCGGCGGCCGCCCGACACCTGGTACCGGCCGGCGAACCCGTCTGGTCCCAGCAGGCCGCGGGTAACGCCCGCAGTATCCGGGCCTTCCAGGCCGCCGGCTTCCGGCCGGTCGGCGCAGAGGCGCTGCTGCTGCCGACCTAGCCCTGCTCCCGCGACCTACCTGTCGCCGGGCCCGGGCGGGCGGACGGCGTCGGTGGCCAGCGCGACGGTGAGCAGCAACAGCCACCCCGGGTCACGCAACCTCTCGCCGTACAGCTCCCGGAGCCGGCCCATCCGGTAGCGCACGGTCTGCGGGTGCACGAAGAGGTCGGCGGCCACCTCGTCCCGACGACCGTGGTGCAGCAACCAACTGCGCAGCGTCTCGACAAGCTTGGTCAGGGTGGCGGCCCGCTCCCCGGCCAGCGGCGCCAACGCCGTACGGCGCAGGTCCGCCAGGGCGGCCGGGTCCGCGGTGACCACCAGTGCGACGAGGTGGTCCTCGGTGTCGACGGGGGCGCCCGCGGTCGCCGCCGGCAGGCCGAGACGCGCGGCGCGGGTGGCGCGGGCGAGCGAGTCCCGGGCCTGCTGCCACGGCCGGGCCGGGCCGACGATGGCGTTCCGGCCGGCCAGCAGGCGGATCAGATGCGCCCGGGACGCCCCGTGAACATCGGGGACGAGCAGGACCGACGTCTCACCGTCGCCTGGACGATCCGCCCCCTCGTCGGCGACCCGCAGGGTGCCCGGGTCGAGCAGGTCGACGACGGAACCCGCGGCCCGCTCGGGCAGCAGCACCACGGTGAGGGTCTGCGGCGGCGGCCAGTCCGCCCGCTCCGCCGCCGCGGTGAGCACGTGCGCCTGCTCGCCGGCGAGCAGAGCCTGGGCCAACCGCTCCAGGTAGCGTCGACGAACCCGCCCGGAGATCGCCAATTCGTCGGCGTGTCCGGCCACGCTGGCCGCGGAGAGCTCGTCGATGTAGGCGAAGACCAGCTCCGCGAAGAGGGTGACGGTCAGCGCCGTCTGCCCGGTCCCCACGGCGATCGACGCCAGCTCCCGCCAGGCCACCCGGGCCCCGACCCGGTACGCCGCCAGCAGGGCGTCCAGGCTGCGACCGGAGCGCGCCTCACCTCGGCCGAGCGCGTACGCCGCTTCGAGCGCCGAGGCCAGCGGTGCGCCCGGGTCGGAGCCGGCCGGGCGCGACACCAGGTTGAGAAAGGTCCCCAGGGCCGCCTGCACCGCCTTTTCGATCTTGGGGCCGAGTTCCCCGGTGAAGGCCTGGGCGTAGGCGGGCACCTGCGCGGTGATCGCCTCGACGGTGCGCCCCGCTACCTCCGGGAGGGCCTGCCGCAACGGGGCGACCACCCCGGCGGCCAGGTGCAGGTCGGGGGGCCAGGAAGCGCGGGGGAACTCGCTCATACCGGCCTCCTGATCGGTTGGTAGTTGTTCTTCGCGAACAATATCGGCGGCCGGATTCACGCTAACAGGTCAGGACTTCACCCCCGCATCCACCGCATGCTGGACCCATGGCCGTTGCGCAGACCCTGCGGGCCGGTGCCTGGCGGTTCGTGGAGATGCTGACGACACCGCTGGTCCCGGCCGACTACCTCGACGTCGTCGCCCCGTTGCGCAACGCCGAGGTGCTGCGCGCGCGGGTCGAGCAGGTCCGTGCGGAGACCCGCGACAGCGTCACCCTCACCCTGCGCCCGGGCCGCGGCTGGCGGCGTCACGAACCGGGCCAGTACGTCCGCCTCGGCGTCGACGTCGACGGGGTCCGACTGTGGCGCGCCTACTCCGTGACCACCTCGCCGGACCTCGCCGACGACCGGTTCGCCGTCACCGTCAGCGCGGTGCCCGGCGGCGCCGTCAGCACGCACCTCGTCCGCCACGCCCGCCGCGGCATGCTGCTGCATCTCGACCACCCCGCCGGCGACTTCACCCTCCCGCTGCCCAGACCAGCCAAGGTGCTGTTCGTCACCGCCGGCAGCGGCATCACCCCGGTCATGGGCATGTTGCGCGGCACCCTGCCCGAGTTGACCGACGTCGTCCTGGTGCACTGCGCCCCCACCCCCGCCGACGTCCTGTTCGGCGCCGAACTACGCGCCCTGGCCGGGCGGGGGCGGATCCGGCTCATCGAACGGCACACCCGCACCGCCGGTCGGCTCACCCCCGGCGGGCTGGCCGATCTCGTCCCCGACCTGCTGGACCGGCACACCTGGGCGTGTGGGCCGAACGGGCTGCTGGACGCCCTCACCGCGCACTGGCGGGACGCCGGGGCGGCCGACCGCCTGCACGTGGAGAGTTTCCGTCCCGCCGTGCTGGCCACCGGCGAGGGCGGCACCGTGACGTTCGCCCGCTCCGGCACCGTGGTGCCGGCCGACGGCGGTGTGCCGTTGCTCGACGTCGGCGAGGCCGCCGGGGTGCTGATGCCGTCCGGCTGCCGGATGGGCATCTGTTTCAGCTGCGTGCTGCCGCTACGCGAGGGCGCCGTCCGCGATCTGCGCGACGGGCGGGTGACCACCGCGACCCCCGGCGACGGTGTGCTCGTCCAGACCTGCGTGTCCGCCGCCGCCGGCCCGTGCCGACTGGACGGGTAGCCCGGACCTCCGCCCCCGCCGCCCCAACCTTCCCCACCCGGATCGAGGACGCCGTGACAACGCTGCAGCGCAAGAAGGTCAACCCCGTCGCCCACCTCACCGCCGAGGACATCGAGGCCATCGGCCGCGAACTGGACGCCCTGCGCGACGAGGTCGTCGCCAGTCGGGGAGCGCGCGACGCCGCCTACATCCGGCGGGTGATCGCCGTCCAGCGACGCCTCGAGCTGGGCAGCCGCGGCGTCCTGCTCTTCTCCATCCTGCCGCCGGCCTGGATCATCGGGACCCTGGGTCTGGCTATCGCCAAGATCCTGGAGAACATGGAGATCGGGCACAACGTCATGCACGGGCAGTGGGACTGGATGCGCGACCCGAAAATCCACTCGACGACCTGGGAATGGGACCACGCCTCACCCGCCGAGCAATGGAAGCATTCACACAACGAACTCCACCACACCTACACCAACGTCATCGGCCGCGACAACGACCTCGGGTACGGCATCATGCGGGTCGACGAGGACCAGCGCTGGCACCCGGTCTATCTTGGACAACCGCTGTGGAACTTCTTGAACGCGTGCCTGTTCGAGTACGGGATCGCCGCGTACGACCTGGAACTCGGACGCAATCTGAAGACCAAGCAGCGGCGCCGGGATCCCGCCTTCCGGGCCCGGGTCAGGCAGGTGCTGCGCAAGATCGGCCGACAGGGCCTGAAGGACTACGTCGTACACCCCCTGCTGTCCGGCCCGTCGGTGCTGCACACCATCGCCGCGAACGCCACGGCAAACCTGATCCGCAACCTGTGGACACATTCGGTCATCATGTGCGGCCACTTCCCCGCCGGTGTGGAGACGTTCGAGAAGGCGTCCATCGAGGGCGAGACCCGCGGTGAGTGGTACCTGCGCCAGATGCTCGGCTCCGCCAACATCGACGGCGGCCGGCTCACCCACCTGATGACCGGCAACCTCTCGTTCCAGATCGAACACCACCTCTTCCCCGACCTGCCGAGCAACCGCTACCAGGAGATCGCGCCGAGGATCCGCGAGCTGTTCGAGCGCTACGGCCTGACCTACACCAGCGGGTCGCTGCCCCGACAGGTCGGGTCGGCCTGGGCCAAGGTCTTCCGGCTGTCCCTGCCCAACCGCGCGACCGCCCAGCCACCGACCACCTCGGCCGGCACGCGTCGACCGGACACGTCCGGCCGGCCGCCGGCGGCCCGATGGCAACGCGCCGGGGCGCGGCCGGCGATGGAGCCGATCCCCGCCACGGTCGACGCCTGAGAGCGCCCGCCCCGCGGCCGGCGACCCCAGCCGGGCCATCGACCCGGCCGGGCCATCGACCCGGCCGGGCCATCGGCCGCTGACCCAGCTGAGCCATCGACCCAGCTCGGGCATCGAATCAGCCCGGGCATCGACTCAGCCCGGCCAGACCCGCCGGACGGATGCCGCGAGGGACCGGCCCTGGCGCAGCCCGGCCCGCACCGATTCGGCCCGGCGTGACGCATCCATCACGTTGGGTCCGAAAGCGTCAAGCGCCGCGTCGTCCGGCTCGATCACCAGGCTGTGCGCCGCCCCGGTCGACCGGATTTCGGCGTCGACCCTGCTCCGGGCCATCGCCGCCATCGGCGCGATCACCACCAGCCGGTCGGCGCCGGCGGCGAGGTCGGCGTTCGTCCCCGAGCGGACCCCGCCGTCCATGTACCGCCGCCCGTCGACGGTCACGGGCGGCAGCACACCCGGCACGGCGCAACTGGCCGCCACGGCGTGCGTGAGCGGGACACCCGCCGCGGCGTCGAAGACGACGTCCTGCCCATCGGCGGTGTCGACTGCCGTGATCCGCAGATCACGCTCGGGCCACCGCTGGACCGGCAGGCTCGCGGCGATGCCGCGTACGAACCGGTCCTCGTCCCCGGTCGTCGCCGCGAGCGCCATGGCACCCACCCGGGCGCGGGCCTGCCGTGGCGGCAGGGACGCGTCGGTGAGCACCGCGACGACCGCGAGGAGCGGGGTCATGTCCACCGTGCGGGCGCCCGTGGGCACGGCGACCTGCTGCTGGGCCACCGCCTCCTCCAGGTCCATTCCGGCGGCGAGCAGGGTGCCGACCACCGATCCGGCCGACGTACCGATGATCGTGTCGGCCGCCCCCAGGATGATCCCCTCGCGCCGCAGTCCGCACAGGACACCGATCTCCCAGGCGATACCGGTGACACCGCCGCCACCCAGAACCAGAGCATTCGTCATGTACCCGACGGTAACCTACGTGATCATCCAGCGCCCGCGCCGCTCGGCGCGCTCAGCCGCGTCCCTCGGCGATCATGGCAGCGTCGGCGTGTCCCAGCCGGTCGAAGATGGCCGCGGTGGTTCCCGACCGCCGGGTGGTGATCGTGATCGCCAGCGAAGTGGATTTCCGCGATCCCGGTTCCGTCGCCTCCGCTGAGCTCGTTACCCGGTCCGTGGCGGACCTGGCAACCCTCGTCCCCGGCTGAGCGGACGCCCTGCCCGGCGTTCCCGGCTGAGCGGACGCCCTGCCCGGCGGCGCCCACCGGGACCGCCGGTCCGGCCGGCAGCGGTGGCGATGCCGGTGATCGGGTCGATGGCGCCCACGGTCAGCCGGGCACCACGTACGAGATCACTACCGGATCGGCGTACACGCCGACGACGTTGAAGGTCCGCACCGAGAAGGTGTGCGTCCCGGGCAGCGGGGCGGGCATCCGGAAGGTGTCGCCGCTGACCGCGCCGACCGGCTCGCCGTCGACGGAGACCTGATAACCGGCCAGGGCGGCGGCCCGGTGACCGCCGACCACCGGCTCGTCCCACGCCAGGCGCAGGACACCGGCGTCGACGCCGGCGACCCGTACGTTGGTCGGGGGCACCGGCAGCGCCCGGGGGTCCGCGCCCATCGGATGGAAGCCGAACGGGGAGCGGTTGCCGGCCGCGTCGACCGCCCGGACGGCGAAGACGTAGACCTTCGGCGGCAGCACGCAGCATTCCGAGACGATGTACGACGTCCCGGTCACGGTGGCGCGCAGGCGGCCGTCCTCGAACACCTCGTACGCCACGACGCCGCCCTCGTCGGTCGACGGTTCCCACTGCAGGGCGAACCCGTAGCCGGGCAGCGCGCGCACGTTGCCCGGGGCGGTCGGCGCGGTGGTGTCCGGGGGGCCGACCGGGCCGGCGCACGGCGCGCCGTCGAGCGTGCAGCCGACCGGCGTGCCGGTGCCGGCCGCGACCCAACCGAACCAGGCCGACCCGCCGGCCGCCAGCGTGCCGTTCCAGGCGGTGCTGCGGAAGACGTACCGGTCGCCGTCGCGGGCGAGGTCGGCGCTCCAGGAGCCGACGACCCGGGTGCCGGCCGGCAGGGTGAACGCCACCTGCCAGCCG
>DASVVF010000971.1:0-6051 GCA_036386695.1 Catenuloplanes sp.
CCCCCAGGGCGAGGAAGGCCGGGCTGTCCAGCAGCCGCAGCCGTACGTAGAGCCCGAGCAGCCCGATCGGTGCCGCGATGAGGAACGCCAGCCGCCAACCCCAGGCGGCCAGCTGATCCGCCGAGAGCAGTCCGCTCAGGACCAGGGCGACGGTGGCGGCCGCGGCGCTCGCCAGGTGCCCGGCGGCGTTGTTGACCGCCACGGCCCGACCGCGCCGGCCGGCTGGTGCATGCTCCAGGATGAACAGCTGCGCTCCGGGTACCTCGGCGCTGGCGGACAGCCCCTGCAGCACCCGACACAGCAGCAACAACGCCGGGGCCAGCAGACCTACGGAGGCGTACGTCGGCAGCAGACCGAAGGCCACGGTGGCGACCGTCATGAGCAGCAGCGAGGAGGCCAGCGCCGGTCGTCGGCCGACGCGGTCACCGATATGACCGAAGATGATCGCGCCGATCGGACGGACGAAGAACCCGACCGCGAAGATCGCGAAGGTGGCCAGCAACGCCGCGGTCGGGTCCTGCCGGGGAAAGAACTGCGCGGCCAGGACGGTCGCGAAGTAGCCGTAGACGACGACGTCGTAGAGCTCGACGAAGGTGCCGAAACTGGCGGCGGCGACGACCCTGCGGTAGCCGGTGGCCCCGACGTCCGCCGCATCCGGCACGTTGCTCCCCCGCTCGTTCCTCCGAGTACGATGCCGTTCCGCGGCGAACCGGTCAGGCATCGGCGCGTTGGCGCACAGCCTACGCCGTTCCGGGGTCGCTGCTGGTGGCGCGCTGGGCCGTCACCCAGGCGGCGACCTGCGAGCGGCTCGTGAAGCCGAGCTTGTTCAGGATGTTCTCGATGTGACTCTCGGCGGTGCGTGGGGAGATCAGCAGAGTGGCGGCGATGTCCTTGTTGCTCAGCCCACGGGCGACGAGTTCGGAGATCTCGCGTTCCCGCCGGGTCAACGGTGTCGGTGTGGCCGGCGATGCCGATGGCACGGACGGGCGCCGCTCGTCCAGCGCATAGGCCAGCATCTCTTCATAGCTGAGCCCCTGGCCGTACCGGAGCGCGTCGACGAAGGCCGCGTCGCCGACGGCCTCGCGGGCCTGGCGCTCGCATTCGTCGTGGTAAGGCACCAGATGCCGGTACGACAAGATCCTGGTGCCCTGGCCGGCCCGCAGCGCCTCGGCGCCGCCCAACAACGTGGCGGCCCGCGCGTACCGCTGTTGACTGGCCGTGATCCAGGCCAGCACCTCCAGGCACAGGGCGGTGCCGAAGTCGTCGCCCAGCCCGGCTGCCCTCTTCAGACGCAGGCTCTCGGCCACCTCGGCGGCGGCCTGGGGCAGGTCACCGTGCAGCCAGCTGACCACCCCGCACGACCAGAGCGCGCTGGAGCGGTAGAAGTCCGAACCCAGCCGATGCGTGATCGAGAGCAGCTCGGTGCGGCAGGCGCCGGCCCGGTCCCGGGCACCCGCCATCGCCGCCGCCACCCCCAGCGCGATCAGCAGACGCAGGTGCAGGTCCAGCTCGGACTCCGGGCGCGGCACGGTGGCCAGGACGGCCAGTGCCCGCTCACATGAGCGCACCGTGGCCGGCAGGTCGTTGGTATGCAGGGTGCCGATCGCGCGGGTGTAGCTGGCGTGCGCGGTCGCGGCGGGGTCGTCGAGCTGTTGGGCCAGGTGCTCCCCCTCCGCCAGCAGGCGGGTGGCCGACCCGGCGTCGCCGTGCACGAACGCCAGGTCGCTGGCCAACAGCAACGAACGCGCGCGCAGGGCGGTCGGCGCCCCCGCCTGGCCCAGCGCCCGCTCCAGCCAGCTTCGGCACTCGGTCAACAGACGCCGGCTCCACCAGTAATGCACCGGCAGGCTCCCGATGATACGCAGAGCGTCCTCCGCCTGACCGGGTTCGGTCAGGCAGTACTCCACCGCCGTGCGTAGGTTCGGGTGCTCGCGACCCAACCGGGCCAGCCAGTACGGCTGCCGGTCACTCACCCACTGGGCGCGGGCGAGGGCCACCAGCTGTTGGTACCAGTCGCGGTGCCGGCGGCGCAGCCCGGATTCCTCGGTGGCCAGCCGGAGCTTCTCCCGGCCGAAATCCCGAATCGTCTCCAGCATCCGGTACCGCACGACCGACCCGAGGTCCTCACAGGCCAGGATGGACTTGTCCACCAGGCCGGCCAGCACGTCCAGCACCTCGGCGGGGGGCAGCTGCTCGTCGGTACAGACGCTTTCGACGGCGTCCAGTTCGAACGCGCCGGCGAAAACGGTCAGCCGCGTCCACAACGTCTGCTCCGGCTTGAGGCACAGGTCAAACGACCAGTCCACGCAGGCCCGAAGCGTCTGCTGCCGTTCCGGTGCGGTGCGGTTCCCGCGGCTGAGCAGGCCGAAGCGGTCTGTCAGCCGGTCGAGGATCTGCTGCGGGGCCAACACCCGGATCCGGGCCGCCGCCAACTCGATGGCCAACGGCAGCCCGTCCAACCGGTGACACAGCTCGGCGACCGCCCCACGGTTGTCCTCGGTCAGCTGGAAGGCCTGCATAGCCGCCTGCGCCCGAGCGACGAAGAGCGCCACCGCCTCGCACTGGAGCAGGTCGGCCAGGGTGGGCCGACCGGCGCGTTCCGGAACCAGCAGCGGCGGCACCGCGAAGATCACTTCGCCGGGGACGGCCAGCGGCTCCCGGCTGGTCGCCAGGACCCGCAGCCGTGGTGCGGCGCGCAGCAGCGTGTCGGCCAGGCTGGCACACGCTGGGAGCAGGTGCTCGCAGTTGTCCAACACCAGCAGCATGTGCCGGTCGGCGAGTTGGTCGGCCAGCAGCCGCATCGGCTGCTGGCCGGGCTGATCCGGCAGCCCGAGCACGGCCGCCACCAGGTACGCGAGGACATCCGGGTCGGCCACGCTGCGGCAGAGCTGGCGCGGGTCATGCAGGTCGGTCAGGTCGACGAACCACGCCCCGTCCGTGAACGCCCGGCGCAGGTCCGCCGCCGCCCGGCGGGCCAACCGCGTCTTGCCGGTGCCGCCGACACCGGTCAGGGTGGCCAGTCGGGCGTCGACGAGCAGCCGCCTCACTTCGCCCAACTCGCGGCGGCGGCCGACGAAGCTGGTCGCCTCCGCGGGAAGATTCCCGCTGCTGACGCGGCCTCTTGCCGGCATTGCCCCTGCCCCTCGCAGCCGCGGCAGCTGCTCTCAACATCCCATCCCACCCCAGCGGAGCAGTCGCGTCAACGCGACGTGCCAGGGGGTCCCGGCATCTCTGAATCAGCTGACCGGGGTCACAGTGACCCAGCTGGATGCGTCGCGGCCACCGGGCGGACGCCGCGGTGCGGCGGTGATCAATGGTGCGCGGGATCCACCTCGGGCGCGCGGCGGAATCCCCGGATGGGTTGGGCGTATCCGACGGGTCGGCCGGTGCGGGCGCCGGCGTCCGGACCCGCCAGTTCCACCCGGTTGCGGCCGCCCGCCTTCGCCCGGTACATCGCCAGGTCAGCGCGGCGCAGCAGGTCGGACAGGTGGTGCAGGGCCCCGTCGGCAACGCCTATGCTCGCCGTCACCGGCACCGGGTGCCCGCGCGACCGGGACCGGGCCTCGACGTCCTGACGGAACCGGTCGGCCCGCGCCCGAGCCTCGCCCGCGTCGACGCCGGGCAGGACCATCAGGAATTCCTCGCCGCCCAGTCGGGCGGCGATGTCGCCGGGCGCCAGGGCGGACCGCAGCGTGTCGGCGAACCAGACCAGCGTCTCGTCGCCGGCCTCGTGGCCGTGCGAGTCGTTGATGTTCTTGAAGTGATCGAGGTCCATGAGCACGACCGAGCCGGTGTCGGCCGCGCAGTGGGCAAGAGCGAGCCGCAGGCCGTGCCGGTTCTGCAACCCGGTCAGTGGATCCCGTTCGGCCTGCTGACGCAGTTCGTCGAGAAACTGGTCCAGCGCGGTACGCAGGGCGCTCACCAGCACCACCACCATGGTGAGAGTCGTGCCGCCGGCGAGCAGCCCGACGATGGCCGTGCCCGCCGGCAGGTTGGCGAAGAGGTAGCAGCCGTAGACGAACACGCCCCAGACCAGCTGCCCGACCACCCCCCTGGACCTACGCAGGCAGGCGACCGCCAACAGCGGGCAGACCAGAACGATCGGCCCGAGCCGGAGCGGGGAGGACAGCTCGGCGGCCGCCGTACCCAGCACGGTGACCGGCAGGGAAACCGCGGTGTAGGCATGGCGACGCCACATCCTGGCGGAGACCGGCGTCGTCCCGGCCATGATGGCGACGACGATCGCGCCGAGCCCCGCACCGCTCATCAGTCCGCTGCGCGGAACCAGCGGAGCCACCGCCAGCATGAGAACGCCGCCGACCAGGGAGACGACCACCGCCACCACCGTGTCCAGCCGGTGACCTTCGGCGGTGCCCATCGGGGGGAATCGACGCAGTCCGCGCAGGCGGCGGCCGCGCGACGATAGGTTCACACTTACCCAGTCGGCCCGGTGGCCCCGGACCTGACCGTTCTCGTCCCCGACCGGCCCCGCGTCAGGCCGTCGACGACTTCTCCGAGGCGGCCTTCAATCGCGCCAAGCCCTTCTCGAAATCCGGACCGAGGAACTGGTCCATCGACTTGAACACCCCCATGACCTTGGTGATGAAGGTTTTCCGGCCGGTCATCGCCCAGGTGACGCGGGCACCGGCGCCCTGCGGCTCGATGGTGAACACGGTGTCGTTGCGGGCTTTCCACGGCTTCTCGAAAACCAGGTCGATCCGCACCGTCGACGGCTGGGTGGCGTCGACGATGGTCATCCGGCCCTGGCCCGCCTTGCTGTTTCCCGACCAGGTGTAAACCGCGCCGACGCCGGACTCCGGGCCGCTGTAGGCCCGGGTGAGGTTCGGGTCGACGTCCTCCCATGGCGACCAGTTCGTCCAGTTGTGGAAATTGGCGATCTGCTCGTAGACAACCGCCGGTGGCGAGTCGACCGTCACCGAACGCTGCACGGTGTAGGTGTTGTCTGTCATAGCCGAATCGTAGTCGCCACGGCCGCGCGCCGTGGTTCGCACCGGCCTCGCACCGGCTGCGGAACCAGCTCTGCGGCTCCCAGAGCGAAGCGGCCGTCGACGTTCACCGGATCGCCTTCCGACGCTGAACAATGTCCCGGAACTCGGTTGGGCGGTCTTGTTAGGGTGCCTCGATGCCCCGTCAACGCCGCCTGCTGCCACGGTCGACGCCGACCGCCTCCGGGGTGTCGTCCCGGGCGGTTGCCGCGCTGCTCGACCGGCTCGAGGCGGAATCCGTCGAGTGTCACTCCATCATGGTCGTGCGCCACGGTCACGTCGTCGCCGAAGGCTGGTCGGCGCCGTACTCGGCCGAACGCCCGCACCTACTCTACTCGCTGACCAAGTCGTTCACGTCGGTCGCCGTGGGGCTCGCGGTCGCCGACGGGCTGCTCTCGCTGGACGATCGGGTGGTGGACGTGTTGCCCGACCACGTTCCGGTCGACATTTCGGAGCAGGGCCGGCGCCTCACCGTTCACCACCTGCTGTCCATGACGACCGGACACCGCGAGGACAGTCTCGCGGAGGCCTGGCAACTGGAACCGGACGACCTGGTGAAGGGCTTCCTGCGCGTACCGTTTCCCGAAGCCGAGGGAACACGGCACACCTACGACAACCCGACCACCTACATCCTGGCCCGGATGGTGGAACGGGTCACGGGCCGGGGCCTGCCGGCACTGCTCGACGAGCGCCTCTTCGAGCCGATGGGCGTCGAGCACGCCGAATGGGACCGGTTGGCCAGCGGTGCCGTCTTCGGATTCCACGGACTGCACCTCACGACCGAGGCCGTCGCCGCCTTCGGTGAACTGCTGCTGCGCGGCGGCCTCTGGGGCGACCGGCAGCTCGTCCCACGCGACTGGGTGCGGCTCGCGACCAGGAAACACATCGATGTCCCGCAAGCCGAGGACGGATCGCGCGATGCCGACTCGGCGCGCGGTTACGGCTACCAGTTCTGGATGTCGCGGCACGGTTACTACGGTGACGGCGCCTTCGGCCAGCACTGCGTGGTCGTCCCGTCGCTCGACCTCGTGGTTGCCGTGACCAG
>DASVVF010000972.1:0-1795 GCA_036386695.1 Catenuloplanes sp.
CGGGAGCTGCGCGCCGGCGACCCGGTCGCGGCGCTCGACGGCCCGCATCTGCTGGCCGAGGCGATGCGCCGGGTCTGCCAACGGCTGGAGGGCGCCTTCACGCTGCTGGCCGTGGACCTCGAGGTGCCCGACGCGGTGGTCGGTGCCCGGCGCAACTCCCCGCTGGTGGTGGGGCGGGGGGTCGGCGAGCACTACCTGGCCAGCGACGTGTCGGCGTTCATCGAGCACACCCGGGAGGCGGTCGAGCTCGGTCAGGACCAGGTGGTGTTGATCACGCCCGAGGGCATCGAGATCATCGACTTCACCGGTCAGGCCGCGCAGGGCAAGGACTTCCACATCGACTGGGACGCCTCGGCCGCCGAGAAGGGTGGCTACGACTACTTCATGCTCAAGGAGATCGCGGAGCAGCCCGAGGCGGTGGCGAACACGCTGCTCGGTCGGCTCAGCGACGCCGGCGAGATCATGCTCGACGAGGTACGCCTCACCGATCAGGACCTGCGCGACGTCGACAAGATCATCGTGATCGCCTGCGGCACCGCCTATCACGCGGGAATGGTGGCGAAGTACGCGATCGAACACTGGACCCGGATCCCCTGCGAGGTGGAGCTGGCCAGCGAGTTCCGCTACCGCGACCCGGTGCTCGACCGGTCCACCCTGGTGGTGGCGATCTCCCAGTCGGGCGAGACGATGGACACCCTGATGGCCCTGCGGCACGCCAAGGATCAGAAGGCCCGGGTGCTGGCGATCTGCAACACCAACGGATCGACCATCCCGCGCGAGTCCGACGCGGTGCTCTACACCCACGGCGGCCCGGAGATCGCCGTCGCCTCCACGAAGGCGTTCCTCACCCAGCTCGTCGCGTGCTACCTGATCGGCCTGCACCTCGCCCAGGTGCGGGGGGTCAAGTACGCCGACGAGGTGGCCGCGGTGGTCGACCAGCTGCAGCAGATGCCGGACAAGCTACGCCAGCTGCTGGCCGGGATGGCTCCGGTCCGGGAGTTGGCCCGTGACCTCAAGGCCGCCCCGACGGTGCTGTTCATCGGCCGGCACGTCGGCTACCCGGTGGCCCTGGAGGGCGCGCTCAAGCTCAAGGAGCTGGCGTACATGCACGCCGAGGGGTTCGCCGCCGGCGAGCTCAAGCACGGCCCGATCGCGCTGATCGACCAGGGCACCCCGGTGGTCTGCGTGGTGCCCTCACCGGCCGGGCGCGGCATGCTGCATGACAAGATCGTTTCGAACATCCAGGAGGTACGCGCCCGCGGCGCCCGCACCATCGTGATCGCCGAGGAGGGCGACGAGGCCGTCGCGCCGTACGCCGACCACCTGATCTACGTGCCGCGCACGCCGACCCTGCTCGCGCCACTGGTCACCACCGTGCCGCTGCAGGTGCTGGCGTGTGAGATCGCCGCCGCCCGGGGCCACGACGTCGACCAGCCCCGCAACCTGGCCAAGTCGGTCACCGTCGAATAGCCGTCGCCGAATAGCCGGCGGCCGGGGGCACCCCCGCCCGGGGTGCCCCCGGCCCGGGCCGGTCAGCGGACGGCGGCCTGATGGGTGCCGCCGAGGGTGATCCGGGCCAGGTTGTCCAGCGCCGGTCGGCCCGGCTCCCAGTAGCCGACGTGACCGGCGTCGGCCTGGCTGGCGAAGACCCGGGCACCGAAGGCCGCATCACTCGGGTTGCGCCCGTGCCACAGGTCGTCCTCCGGCCGGCTGAACGCCCACGCCGACCCGAGGATCGGGGCGGCGGCCGAGGTCACCAGGTCGGAGACCAGCGAACGTGGCGACACCGCGGCGT
>DASVVF010000973.1:0-1771 GCA_036386695.1 Catenuloplanes sp.
CGCACCGCGAAGGTCTCGTATTTCTCGTCCACGGCCGCGCCGCCCAGCGCCGCGCGCAGGAACCGGAGCATGTCGCGGGTGCGGCCGTACGGTTCGGTGAAGTCGGCGGCGTTCCAGTCGGTGGCGACCACCGGCGAGGACGCGCCCAGGCCCAGGGCGAATCGCCCCGGGGCCGCCTCGGCCAGGGCGGCGGCGGTCATCGCGAGCAGCGCGGGGCCGCGGGTGAACACCGGCGCGATGGCGGTGCCCAGCCGCAACCCCGGCTGCCAGGCGGCGGCCAGCGCCAGCGGAGTGAACGCGTCGGTCCCGGCGACCTCCGCGGACCAGAGGTCGGTGAAGCCGGCATCGGCCAGTGCCGCGTAGACCGCCGCGTGCTCGGCGAGCGGCACCCCGGTCAGCGGTACGGTCATGCCCCAGCGCGTCGTCATGGCCCCGATCCTGCCCTGGTCCCCCCGGCCCGGACAAGATCCATCGGCGGGTCGCAGCCCAGGGCGGTGGCCACCGGTCCACCCGAGCGCACCGTTGATCACACCCTCAGGGGGCGAATCGCTGCCCGTACGGATTCCTTTTCGTTCCTGGCGCGATCGCGGCGGGCCACCGTATGTTCCGCACACTCCTACCGGAGAGGCGGCCGGCGATGCGACAGTTTCTGATGTTCCTGCAGTTCCTCGCGATAGTCTTTTCCATGTCGATGCTCTACGGCTCGGTATCGTGGGTGCGGACCCGGGCGCGGAAACGCCGGGCCGCGACAATCGCGGCTGGTGGGCTCATCGACCTTCCGGTACGGATGCGCGGCGTGACAGCTGCCTACCCGGCCTACTGGTCGATGGGTTGGCTCAATCAGACGACGGCCCGGTGGCGGCCGCGCCGCCGTTGGGGAATCCCGGTGTCCCTGGCCGGTGTCCGGGTGACCGGGAGCGGCCCGGTGGCGAAGGCGGACGGGACACCCCAGTTGTTCGCCGGCGACGTCGTCATGAGATGCGTGGATGCGTGCGGCGACGTGCTGCTGCTGGCCTCCTACGACGACGCGGAAGCCACGCTGGTGCGTCAATGTCTGGCCCGGTCCGCTACCGCGGCCGCCCCCGGCGACGTCGGCACCGCTCAGCCCCCCGATCGGGCCGCACTGCGGTGGTTGCGTCAACACGTACCCCTGACCGCCCTTGTCCTGCTGGTCGGAGCGGTCGCCTTCACCGGCTACATGTTGGTTCCGCTGCTGACCGCCCGCCAGGTGGACGCGGTCGTGGTCCTCGATCGCGGCCCCGGGTACCTGTGCGATGTCGCCTGGACGGATCCGGTGGACGGAACCAGCGGGGGCGGCAGCGTTGACTGCCAGGGCCGGCAGGTCGGTGGGCACCTGCCCGTCCAGGCCATGGGGTGGCCGCGTAACGGCACCGCGGAGGATCTCGGTTTCGTCCTGGTCCTGTCCGGCCTGGTGACGTCGATCCCGCTCATGATGGCCGGCTTCCTGATCGGTGTTCCGGCCGCGCAGCGCCGCGGGTTGCGCCGCTCCGCCCCGACCGTCAGCCACCCGGCCTGAACCGCCACCCGGCGCTGAACCGCACCCGGCCCTGAACCGCCACCCGGCGCTGGACCGCCACCCGGCGCTGGACCGCCACCCCGGCGCTGGACTCAACCGGCCAGCGCGTCCAACGCCAGGTCGACGTCGGCCTCGGTGCTGTACACGTGGAACGACGCCCGAACCCGCCCGGCCCGCACGGCCGCCCGGACCCCGGCGGCGGCCAGTCTGGCCTCGGCGTCCGGCGCGTCCACG
>DASVVF010000974.1:0-6912 GCA_036386695.1 Catenuloplanes sp.
CGATTCATCTGGTGCTGGGTGTGACGGTGTTGCCGTATCTGTTGGGTACGGCGACTTATAATCAGTGGTGGGCTGGTTATGCTCCGGCGGCGCGTTTCCTGGTGGTGCTGACCCCGTTGTTGGCGTTCTACGTCGCGGCGACCCTGCAGCGGTTGCACCACTGGACCGTCACCGCCCTCGCCATCGCGGCCGGGATCTTCGGCTACGCGCTCGGGCTGGTGGGTGACATCGTGCCGCGGCTGCGGTTCCACCCGGACGACAAGGGCAACCAGGCGATGGTCACCCTCGGTAAGCTGGTCGGTGTCGCGTTCGAGCCACATCTTCCCAACGGGCTGCGGCAGGGTGACCGGCTGGTCTTCCTCGCCTGGGGAGCGATCCTGGTGGCGTTCGCCGGGCTGTTGTGGCTGATCGGCCGGTGGACCCCGGCCACCCGGATCCCCGACCAACCCGCCGGCTTCCTACGCCGGACGGTTAACAGCCGTGAGCGGAACGTGTCCGCGACCGAGAAGACGTCTAGGGTCGGTGCCCATGAGTCAGCGCACACCGTCAATTCTGCCGACGCCCCCACGGCTGGAGGCGCCGGGCGCGAGGCCTGATCCCGGCGCCGGTTCCCGGTGGCGCGGCCGGCTGCTCGGCCGCTGGGCCGGCGGGCGCGGCGGCGGCCCGTCCGCTGGCGGCACGGCGACGACACCACCGCACCGGTACACCGACCGCGGGGTGGCCGCGCTGCTCGGGGTGCTGTCCCTGATCCTGTTCTCGATCGGCGCGCGGACGCGCCTGTTGCACGGGACGCTGGCCGGTGACGAGCCGCATTATCTGGTGTTCAACGTGGCGATGGAGAAGTATCGCTCGTTTGATATCGCGGCGGTGTATCGGAATCGGGATTACTGGTCGTTCTATCCGGGGTGGATTGAGCCGCATCTGGTTTCCGGCCCCGCTGGGCAGTTGCCGTTGCATAGTGCCGGGGGGCCGGTGTTGTGGCATATCCCGTATCTGCTGTGGGACCATGGTGGGGCGATGGGTTTCATCGCGGTTGTTTCGGCGTTGACCGTGGTGAACATTTATTACCTGTTGCGCGAGTTGGGGATCGTGCGGACGTACGCTGGTATTGTGACCGCTTTGTTCGCGGTCGGGACGCCGTTGTACATTTTCTCTTCGATGTTGTTCATCGAGCCGATCGGTGCGCTCGCGGTGATCTACGCGGTGCGGGTGGTGTGTGGTCGGACGATCGGTGGTTGGCGGTTGGTGGTGGCGGCGACCGGTCTGGGGATCATTCCCTGGGTGCAGGGTCGGTTCGCGTTGTTCACGGTCACGTTGGGTGCTTTGTTGTTGTGGCGGGTGTGGCGTACGGCGGGTCGTCGTAGTGTGGTGCCGTATCTGCAGTTGGTGGTGCCGTTGGTGGTGTTCTTCGGTGGGCTTGAGTTGTACAACCTGGTGACGTTCGGCACGTTGAGTCCGGCGCCGGGTAACGCGACCAAGGGTGATGACATCCTGGTGGTGCCGGTGTACAAGGGTCTGTTCTATATTTTGTTGGATCGTAGTTATGGTTTGATTGCGAATCATCCGTTGTTCGCGTTGGTGCTGCCTGGTGTGTTCCTGACGATGCGGCGTCGTCTGTTGCCGATTCATCTGGTGCTGGGTGTGACGGTGTTGCCGTATCTGTTGGGTACGGCGACTTATAATCAGTGGTGGGCTGGTTATGCTCCGGCGGCGCGTTTCCTGGTGGTGCTGACCCCGTTGTTGGCGTTCTACGTCGCGGCGGCCCTGCAGCGGTTGCACCACTGGACCGTCACCGCCCTCGCCGTGGCTTTGGCGCTGTTCTCCGGCGCCCTGAGCGTGGCGATGACCACCATCCCGCCGCTGCGGTGGAACTGGCCGGAGTGGTCGCAGGGGCAGCCGATGGACGTGGTGGGCCAGTATGTCGGCCTGCCGTTCGTCCGCTTCGTCCCGTCGGCGTTCCTCCCCGACCAGGTCTGGACGTTCGCCTGGTGGGCCATCGCGCTGAGCGCGCTGACCGCGCTGCTGTGGTGGGTCGGCCGGTCCGGACCGGCGGACCGCCTGCCGGTCCCGGACCTCGAAGGCGGCGCCCGCCCGCCCACCGGCCCGGGGACACCGCCCACCGGCCCGGGGACAGCGGCCGTGGTCAGCGGCGGGCCGGCACCGGGATCCGGGTGAGGTCCCCGGCCACGACGATGTCGCCGGCGAAGTGCCGGGCCGCCTCGGCGTGGAACAGCGCGGGATCGGGATAGCGCTGGGAGAAGTGGGTCAGCACCAGCGTGCGCACGCCGCATTCGGCGGCCACCCGGGCGGCCTGCGCGGCCGTCAGGTGCCCGTGCGCGGCGGCCAGCCCCGCGTCGGCGTCCAGGTAGGTCGCCTCGATCACCAACAGGTCGACCCCGTCGGCGAGGGCGTACACCCCGGCACACAGCCGGGTGTCCATCACCAAGGCGAACCGCTGCCCCGGCCGGTGCCGGCTCACGTCCTCGACCGTCACGGTGCGCCCGCCGACGTCGATGCTTCCGGTGCGCCGCAACCGGCCGACGTCCGGGCCGGCTATCCCGAACTCCGCCAGGCGTTCCGGCAGCATCCGCCGGCCGTCGGGCTCCACCAACCGGTAACCGAAGGTCGGGACCGGATGGTCCAGCCGGTGCGCCGACAGGGTCCCGAAGTCGCCGGTCGCCACGACCCCGTCCGCGACGACCGGCACCTCGCGCAGGTCGCACGTCTCGTGGAACGCCGAGGCGTAGCGCAGCCGGGCGAAGAACTCCGCGCCCGCGGCCGGATAGTGCGCGTACACCGGATGTGCCACCCGGTCCAGCGACAACCGCTGCACCACCCCGGGCACACCGAGGCAGTGGTCGCCGTGGAAATGCGTCACGCACAACCGGGTGATGTCCGTGGCGGCCACCCCGGCGTGCACCAGCTGCCGCTGGGTGCCGTCTCCCGGGTCGAACAGAAACCCCTCGGCGTCCCAGCGCAACAGGTACCCGTTGTGGTTGCGGGCCCGGGTGGGCACCTGGCTCGCGGTCCCCAGCACGACCAGCTCTCGCTGCGACACCCGGTCACCTTATGCCGGGGCCGCGCCCGGGCAGCCCACCGGGCGCCCACGGACCGCGGTTGCCGGCTACGGCGGGGGGACCTGGATGCGGCAGGCGCCGAGGACCGCGGCGAGGCCGGCCGGGCTGCCCGGCCAGTGCCGCCGCAGCGCCGCGGGACCGGCGTGCCGCACCACCGAGCGCAGGGCCAGCGCGACGATGATGGCGTCGTCGGCGTACCCGATGACGGGGATGAAGTCGGGGATCAGGTCGATCGGGACAGCGAGGTAGACCAGCAGCAGCCATAGCCGCGCGCGCACCCCACGGGGCAGTGTCCGATCGGTGGCCAGGCGCTTGAGCAGCCGTACCAGATCCGGCAGGAGGCGGAGGACCTCGATGAGGCCCGGCCGTTCGTAGCCCCGCCCGGCGAGCAGCAGCGCGAAGATCAGGCCGAGCCACACCACCAGCAGTCCCAGCGCGGCACCGAGCACCGTCTGCCACGCCGTGTCCATGGTCGACAACTGTACGAGGCTCCCGGCCCGACCGTGGCGGTTGACCACCGGCGTCGCGGTCAGGCCGACGAGAGATGCGGTAGCGCCGCGCCGGCCGGCGTGTCACCGCGGCCCGTCAGGCGGTTCAGCTTGGCCCGCACCTCGACGGCCTCGGGCCGCCGCAGCTCCGTGAAGATGACCAGCGCCTGCTGCCAGGCATCCCGCGCGGCGGCGCGATCGTCCATCGCCCGGTACGTGTCGCCGAGATGGTGCAGGGTCTCCGCCTGGAAGTGCCGGTCGCCGATCTCGCCCAACATGTCCAGCGCCCGGCGGTAACAGGTGACCGCCTCCCGGTGCTGACCGAGATGGTGGTGCGCGTAGCCCAGGCTGTCCCAGGTCGTCGCCTCGCCGAAGAGGTCGCCGGTCTCCCGCAACAACGTGATCGCCCGGTGGCAGTGGACCAGCGCCTCCGCGAAGTCGCCGACCAGCGCGTGGTACCAGCCCACGGAGTTCCAGGCGTACGCCTGCCCGGCCCGGTCGTCGGTACGCAGGAACAGGTCCCGGCTGCGCACGGCGTGCTCCAGCGCCGCCTGGAAGCGGCCCTGCCGTTCCAGGGTCAGGCACATCCCCCGATGGGTGCGGGCGCGACCGGCGGTGTCGCCGATCTCGCCGTACCGCCGCAGCGCCAGGTCGAAATGGGCCTCGCTGACGCCGTAGCGGTCCATCGAACCGTGGGACAGGCCCAGAATGCGGTGGATGCGGGCCTGCCACGCCCGGTCACCGAGGCGCTCGGCGGCCGACAGGGCGGTGTGCTGACAATCGGCCAGCTCCGGCCAGCGGCCACACAGGTCCAGGTATCCGACCACGCCCCACGCCAGTTGACAGGCGTGCTGGTCGAAGCCGGTGGATCCGGCCAGCGCCACGGCGGCGAGCAGGTTGTGATGCTCGGCGGTGAACCAGGCAAGGGCCGCGGGTCGGTCGGCGGGCCTTTCCACGGTCACCCCCGGGCCCGCGGCGGGGACGCTGACCGGCTCCCGTACCGCCACGAGCAACGACGCGGCGCGGTCGGCCGTACCGGCGTAGTGATCCAGCAGGCGGGCCACCGCGGCGTCCCGTTCGGTCCGCGTCTCCTGGTCGTGTGCCAGCTGCCCGGCGTACGCGCGCAGCAGGTCATGGCAGGTGTACCGGCCACGGACGTGCTCGGTGACCAGGTGCGCGCGGGCCAGCTCGGTCAGCATCGTGGCGGCGGCCGGGACCGGGACGCCGGCCAGGCTGGCCGCGGCCGCGACGCCGACGTCGGAGCCGGGATGCAGCCCGAGCAGTCGGAACAGCCGCGCGGCGGGGTCGCTGAGCCGCTGATACGACCAGGAGAACACCGTGCGTACGTCGGTGGTCGCCTCACCGGCGTCCAGCGCCGCCAGGGCGGCGCCCGCGTCACCGAGCTCGCCGGCCAGCGTGGCCAGGGGGAACCCCGGCTGCCCCGCCGCTCGGGCGGCGACGATGGCCAGGGCGAGCGGCAGACCGGCGCACCGGGTGACGATCTCGTCCACCGCCGCCGACTCCACCCGCAGCCGCTGCGCCCCCAGGCGCCGGGCCAGCATTTCCCACGCCTGCCCGGTGGACATCAGGTCCAGCGCCAACGGGTACGCGCCCTCGGCCACCAGCAGGCTCTCCAGCCGGTTGCGGCTGGTCACCAATGCCAGGCAACCCGGGGTGGTGGGCAGCAGCGGGCGGACCTGATCGGCATCGCGGGCGTTGTCCAGCACGATCAGCACCCGGCGGCCGGCCAGCAGGCTGCGGTACAGCCCGACCTGGGCCGGCAGGTCGGCGGGAACCCGCGCCGCGGGGACGCCGAACGACTCCAGGAAGCCACGGACCGCCTCGGCGGGCGTCATCGGGGAGCCGGTCGGATCGAAGCCGCGCAGGTTGACGTGCAGCTGCCCGTCCGGGAACCGGTCGGTGACCCGACGGGCGAAGTGCACCGCCAGCGCGCTCTTGCCGATGCCAGCGGTGCCGCCGATCGCCGAGACGACGGCCGTACCCGCCCGATCCGTGGCCTCGTCCAGGAGGGCGGTCAACACGGCGAGTTCGGCCGCCCGGCCGACGAAATGCCGTGACGCCGCCGGTAGTTCCCGCGGCACGACCGGGCCCGGTGGTGGCGGCAGGCGCGGGTCCGGTTCGGCCGGACCGGTGTCGGAGCGCGCCGCCTCGCTGAAGGCCTGGCGGACCAGGGCGTACCGGGGCCGCCAGACATCCTCGATGGCGGTGCTCGGCGACAGCCGGTCGGGGTGGCCGTGCTCGCCGGCGTACTCCAGGAAGCTGGTGACCAATCCCGCCACCACCCGCCAGTCGGGTGGCCGGCGGAGCTGGCCGGCCAGGATCTTCCCCAGTTGGCTCTTGCCCAGCCCCACCCGCGAACTCAGGACCCGCAGCGACGGCCCGCCGGCCTGGGTCCACAGCAGCCGCAGATCGGCGCTGAGCTGCCGGAGTAGTTCCTGTGCCCGGTCGGTGGCCACGGGTCATCGTCTCCCGGCCGGTCCGGTGCCGTCCAGCCGGCACCTCCGGCGGAACCGGGGTGCCGACCGGAGCACCCCGGCCATTCCCAGGCGCTGCGGTTGCCGGGTCGGACTTACACCGGTGTAATTATCGATATGGGCGAAATCCTGGTGGGTACGTCGTCGTGGGCGGATCGTCAGCTGGTGGCCTCGGGTTGGTATCCCCGTGCGGTGAACACCCCGGCCGGGCGGTTGTCCCACTACTCCGAACGCTTCGACCTGGTCGAGGTCGACACCACCTACTACGCGATCCCGGCGCCGGAGACGGCGGTGGCGTGGGTGGACCGGACCCCGCCGGGGTTCACCTTCGACGTCAAGGCGTTCAGCCTGCTCACCGGGCATCCCACCGAGGTCACCGCGTTACCGCGCGACCTGCGGCCGGTCAGCGGCCGGCGCCAGGTGCGTCGCTCGGACCTGCCGGAGTCCACGGTCGATCAACTGTGGGCCCGGTTCCGGGCGGTCGTCGATCCGATCGCCGCGGCCGGCAAGCTGGGCGTCGTGCTGTTGCAGTTTCCGCCGTGGCTGGTGCGCGGCGACGCGGCGAAGTGGCGCATCGCCGAGACCGCGCAGCGGTGCGCGCCGCTGCGGGTCGCGGTCGAGTTCCGGCACGGGTCCTGGTTCGAGGACGGACACGCCCTGGACACGTTGCGGTTCCTGCAGAAGCACGACCTGTCGTACTGCTGCGTGGACATGCCGCAGGGACACCCGTCGTCGGTGCCGCCGATCCTGGTGGCGACGGCCGACCCGGCCGTCATCCGGTTCCACGGCCACAGCCGGCACTGGGCGAGCGGCGACAAGCAGGAGAAGTTCCGCTACGAATACGGTGATGCC
>DASVVF010000975.1:0-11501 GCA_036386695.1 Catenuloplanes sp.
CCCGGCACAGCCTGGACGAGGCGCTGCTGGTCGCCCGGGCCGGCGACCCGGTGGTGGTCCCGTTCGCCCGGCGGATCGGCGTGGACGCCCCGTACGAGGGCCAGAAGGCCGTCCTGCTGGACGCCGTCGCCCGGGCGAACCGCTGCCACGCGGTGTGGTCCCCGGAACTCGGATTCGCCACCGTCTTCGGGTTCGAGACGGACATCGACGCGGTCGACCTGTTGCACACCTCCCTACTGGTGCAGGCCCACCGGGCGATGGCCCGGATCGAACCGCCGGGCGGCAAGGCCGGCCGGGCCCGGCTGAAGACCTTCCGGCAGTCGTTTCTGGTGGCGTTCGCGGCGCGGATCGGCGAGCGGTTGGCCAGCGCGACCGAGACGGCCCTGGCCGACGCCGCCGGCGAGACCCGGACCGCTCCGGCGGCCGATCTGCTTCCCGTGCTCGCCTCCCGCGACGAGCAGGTTCGCCAGACCATGCGCAGGGTGTTCCCGCGCACCGTCGCGGCCCGTGGCGGCAAGGTCGACAGTCGGGAAGGCTGGGACTCCGGGCGGGCCGCGGCCGACCGAGCCGCCGTGCACGCCGCTCATCCCCGGTAGCTCAGTTGGTCACCGGCACAGCCGATAGGAGGCTGTGGCCTACTCCCCCGAAGCACCCGGCGCCCCTGGCACAGTCCACGTGGGCCGTCAGGCGGTGTACGACCGCGCCCACGAGGTGATCGGTTACGAGCTGCTGTTCCGGGCCGACGCGCAGGCCGTCACCGCCACCGAGCGCGGCTCGAACGCCACCAGCCAGGTCATCATCACCTCGATCACCGAAATCGGCCTGGACACGCTGGTCGGTGAACGACTCTGCTTCATCAACCTCACCCGGGAGTTCCTGGTCGGGGACCTGCCACTGCCGTTCGGCCCGGACCGGATGGTCCTGGAGGTCCTGGAGACCCTGGACATCGACGACGAGCTGGTCCACGGGGTCGAATACCTGGTCCAGCTCGGATACGTGATCGCCCTGGACGACTTCGTCTTCAAGCAGGGCTACGAGCGGCTCCTGGAGCTCGCCAGCTTCGTCAAGATCGACGTGCTGGACGCGGACCCTGCCGACGTGACCGCCACGGTCGCCGCCTGCCGCCGGTATCCGCGCCTGGAACTGGTCGCCGAACGCCTGGAGACCGACGAGCACATCCGCTTCGCGATGGACGCCGGCTTCGACTACTTCCAGGGGTACGCCCTCGAGCATCCGGAGGTGGTGTCGGTCGCCGCCCTCGCCCCACCCCGACTGCGCGGCATCGCCCTGCTGGGGTTGCTGGTCGACGCCAACCTCCCGCCGTCGCAGATCACCGCGCTGATCACCAGTGACGCGGCGCTGAGCGTCCGGATGCTCGCCGCCGCCAACGCCGATTCTCTGGGCCTCCCGGTCAAGGTCTCCTCGGTGCACGAGGCGGTCCTGCTCCTGGGTGGCACCCGGGTACGCGACTGGACCGCCCTGATGCTCGCCAGCGACCTCGGCGTCGATACCGAGGAACTCCAGGAGCACTCGGTGGCGGCCATCCGCCGGGCCCGGATGTGCCAGAAGATGGCCGAGTGCATGAACGTCCCGCCGGACGCCGCGTTCGCCGTCGGCCTCATCTCCGCCGTGGCGGAGTCGCTGCGGCAACCGGTAGCCGAACTCGCCCCCCGCCTGTCGCTCAGCGCGGAACTCACCGAGGCGCTGGTCAGCGGCACCGGCCCGCTCGGTGACCTGCTCACGCTGATCACCGCGTACGAGGAGAGTGACGTACCGGCGCTGCTGGCCGAGCCGGCGGACGGCGAATACCCGACCGACGCGGGCCTCGACGCCATGACCCAGTCCGACGGGCCGCCCGACGAGAGGACCGACGACAGCCGAGACTGAGCTGAGTCGATGGTGACCCCGGTCGACGCCCAGGTCGATGGCCCAGGTCGATGACCCAGGTCGATGGCCCAGCGGCCGGCGGCCACGATCCGGCGAAAGATCGTCAATCTGGCCCGGCGAGCGGTTGGGGTGCTTTTAGGGTATTGCCATGGTCAGCGAAGAACGCAGCAGACCGGGCGCGCGATCCGGCCCGGCCGACCCGGCCCGCGATGGCCGCACCGTCGGAGACCGGGCGGTCTACCAGCGGCCGACCATCCGGCGGCTGGGCACCCTGACGGACCTGACCCGGGGTGGCGTGTCCGGGATCGACGACGGGGTCGGCGGCGCCGGGGACGACGGCTCACTGTGACGGGTGCCCCCGTCCCACGGACGCCCACCGGCTGATGCCGCGGCCGCCCACGGGGAGCCGCCGATGGGCGGGGCCCGATGGTTGACGACCTGCTGTACCCGACCGCACGCGAGGTCGCCTCCGGCGTGGTGCTCGGTCAGGTCGCCGGCCGGGCGGTGGCCGCTGCCGCGGCGGCGGCGCCGACCGGGGTGGGTACGCCGCTGGCCGCCCTGGAGCGGGCCGTGCTGCCAGCGCTGAAACGCCCGCCGTGCCTGGTCAGCTTCTCCGGTGGGCTCGACTCCTCGCTCGTCCTGGCGGTCGCCCACCGGGTGGCGCGGCGCGACGGGCTGCCCGAGCCGATCCCGGTCAGCTGGCGGTTCACCGACGCGCCGCGGGCCGACGAGTCCGGCTGGCAGGACCGGGTGATCCGGGCGGTCGGCAGCCGGACCTGGCATCTGCTGCGCGCCGACGACGACCTGGACCTCGTCGGCCCGGTGGCCCGGCGCATGCTGCTGCGGCACGGGGTGCTGCATCCACCCAACGCGCACCTGCACCTGCCCATAGTGGAATTGGCGGCGGGCGGCGCGGTACTCACCGGAGCCGGCGGCGATCAGATCCTGGCCGGTTGGCGCCGGGCGGGGCGGCGGTCAGGGCTGCGCACCGTACGGCGGCTGGCCGCGCTGATCCGCTCCCGGACGCGTTTCGGTCCGGTCGGCGAGGATCCGTTCCCCTGGCTGCGTCCGGACGTCTCGGGCCCGCTGTGGCGCGCCCACGTCGCGCAGCGCCGGGCTGAGCCGGTGCGGCTGGGCCGCCGGATCGCGTGGCACACCGCCCGGCGTGACCTCGCGCTCACCTGCTCCAGCCTGGCGCGCCTCAGCGGGGACCACGACGTGCTGCTGATCAACCCGCTGCTGGACGACGGCTTCCTCACCGCCCTGAGGGCGCGGGCCGGCCGGCGGCGGGGCGCCCGGCGCGACGAGTTGCTCCGCCTCATCACCGCGGACGCCTTCCCCCCGGTGGTGACCGCGCCACGGCCCAAAGCCAGGTTCCGGCAGGTGTTCCTGCGGGCGCCGACCCACCGGTTCACCGGCGGCTGGGACGGCACCGGCGTCGACGAGGACCTGATCGAGGTGGCCGGGCTGCGGGCCGCGTGGTCGGCCTGGCCGATTCCGCCCGGGACCGCCGGCCTGGTCCAGCACCTCTGGCTCACCGGCGCCCGACGGGATCCGGCCGGGCAGCCGGCCGGGGACCCGCTACCGACGACGTACCGATGAGCCCCCGTCGGGCCGGTGCGGTGGGTGACCCTGACCGGGGCGGCTACCGCCGGGCGGGCCCGGGTGTGGTCCGCCGGGCGCTGCGCCACTCCCGTACCCCCGCCGGGGTGCGCCGGGCGTATCGCCCAGCTCGCAGCAGGTAGGCAAGCGTCAACCCGACCGGACCCGTTCTGGCCCGGTTTTCGGTGTAGCGCATGAAGGCGGGCGAGGGCACCAGCCGGCGGGCGAGGAACCGCAGCGTGGCCCACCACGTCGGCAGCGAGGCGAGCCGGGCCAGCGCGTAGGCCTCCTCGGAACCGTGCCGGGCGATGATCCACTGGCCGGTGGACACCTGGTGCGGTGGCAGTTGCAGCGTCTCGGCCAACTCGACGCCCCGGTCCACCTGACGCAGCCCGAACGCGAACGCCGACGTGGCGCGGACCCGGTGGGCGAGGTCCGCCGCCGCCGCCCACACCGCCACCGGCAGGACGTCCAGCGCGCCGAGGAGGTCGGTGGTCGGCTTGACGGATCCGCCCGGGCCGGCAGCGTGCAGACCCAGCAGGAGCGCGGCGCCGGCATCGTCCGGGACCAGGATGGTGCCGCCGGCCAGCGGCATGGGCCTCGCGCCCGCCGAGATCGCCACCCAGAACGCGTCCGCGTCCGCCACTCCGGCGAATCCCCGGTGCAGGTCGACGGTGAGCTCCAGCGGGCCGGGGATCCGCCACGGCCGCTCGTGCCAGCACCCCCACTCGTCCGCCCGGAAGCCGGCGGTGGCCGAGCGGTAGCCGAGTCCCCGCAGCAGCTGTTGCGCGGCGTGGAACGTCGCGGGCGCGACAAGCAGGTCCACATCGCTGTACCGGCGCCGGTGCTCGAGCCCGAGTAGCCGTCCCAGACCCGCTCCCTTGAGCAGGACGCTGGCGATCCCCCGCTCGGCCAGGGCCGCATGGGTGGCGACGGCGGCGACGTCCAGCGCGAGGCATCTCATCGCGGCGCGCGCGGCCGGACCCGCCGCCGCCATGTCACCCGCGGCGCGCCGGGCGGCCACCGGGCGCGGTCCGCGGCCCGGTCGTGGTGCCGTCGATGACCGCGGATCGGGCGCCATCGGAACCACCTCGACTCTCGCCGCGCCTCACGCTCGACCGGCCGGCAGTGGCGGAACGCCGTCGGCAACCCGGACGCTACCTCGATTCGTGAGCGGCGGGTGGGAACTCGGATCCGTGGCCACCGTTGGGTTACACCGACCCGGTCGGGCGGACGCCGCCGCCGCCGGCGGGACCGACAGGCGGTGCCGGCCGCCCCCGCCCCGGCCAGCGGGCGGCCGGGCGGGGCTGGCGTACGACGGACCGGCGGCCACGCTCAACGCGAGCCCGCCGGTCAACAGGGCCACACAATGACACAGCGGTGCTTTTCGCTGGTGGAACGAAACAGCACGCGGTGGCATTGATGCTTCGCCTTCTCGAGGTGGGGTCCGACAATTCCCACCCGGGAGTGAAGGAAATTGATCGTGCCCCGGTACGCCAAGACATCACCAGCGGCCCGCCTCGCCCAGGAAGAATCCGGGGCGTCAGGAAACGGTCATCGTGCGGACTGCCCACCAGGCGGGGAGTTCGACTTCTTCGGCGACGGACTCGGCGACCGGCCAGGTGCCGGCGCCGGCCAGATCCAGGTCGCACAGCCCTCGGGCGGACGTCCCAGCGGGTCGGTTCCGATGCAGGGGTCCTTGCTCGCCGTCGGCGACGGAGTCGCCTCGGATGCGGAGCTCCCCTGCCCGGGTGACGCGGGGCTCAACGCCATCGCGCAGCCGGCCAGCAGCGTGGCGGCCCCCAACGCAAACCAGCGCACTCCTGCCGGCAGTGCGGTTAATCGCGGCATCAGGTAAATCCTCCTGTGGTGTCCGGTGCGCGGCGGCCGATCCGGCGCGCCGCCCTGGATGCAGTCATGGTCAGCTGCCGGTCCCCGCCCGGCCAGCGGATCGCCGTGGCCAATCCGGCCATGGCCACTTGTTGCCATTGACCGGGGTCGGCAGGTTATCGTTCAGCCGCTCCACTGTGAACCCGGGGGGTTACCGATGTTCGAGTCTTTCGGGATCTCCGCCACGGCCGAGGTGGTCTACCGGGCTCTGCTGCGTGATCCGCACGCCGACCCCGATCAGCTCCTGGGCTCGGCCGAGGATGCCACCGCCGTCCAGGAGGCGATCGACGAGCTGGGCCGGCACGGGCTGCTTGAGCCCGGCGGCAACGGCTCGCGCCGGCTCGGCGTCGTGCCGCCCGAGCGGGCCATCGACATTCTGATCACCGAGGCCGAGACCGCGCTGAACCGTCGGCGCGAGGCGTTGGCCGCGGCCCGGGGCGGGATCGGCGACCTCGTCGCCGAGTTCGTCGAGGGACGGCGACGGGTCATCGGTGAGCTCGTCGAGCAGATCCACGGTTCGGACGCCGTCCGATCGCGGCTGTATCAGCTGTCGCAACAATGCACCCGTGAGGTCTGCAGCATCAACCCCGGGCCGGCACCACCGTCGGCGGCCCTGGAGGCCAGCCGACGGATGGAACGGCAGAGCCTGTCCCGGGGAATCGTGAGTCGGTCGGTCTTCGCCGAGGTGGCCGCCGCGGACCCGGATATGTTCGGCCACCTCGCCGGGGCGGTGGCCGCCGGTGACGAGATCCGCGTCCATCCGGACCCGCCGCTGCGGATGCTGCTCATCGACGGCGAGGTGGGGGTGATCCCGATCGACCAGGATGATCACGTCCGGGGCGCGTACGTGCTGCACGGAGCGGCGTTGCTGAGTCCGTTGTCGGCGCTGTTCGAGATCGTGTGGCGCGCCGCCGAACGCTTCGACCCCGCTCAGGAGGAACTGGCCGACTCGGAGGACGCCCGTATCCGGCAGGTCGTCGCCCTGCTCGCCGACGGCTACAAGGACGAGGCCATCGCCCGTCGGCTCACCGTGTCGGTCCGTACCGTGCGCCGGCTGATCGCCCTGGCGGTGGAGCGGCTGCAGGCCGAGAGCCGGTTCCAGGCCGGCGTGTTCGCGGTCCGGCGGGGTTGGCTGGGTGAGTCCTGACGTGGCGCGGCGCCCGGTCACCGGCGGCGGCCCGGCTCCTGCATCCGCCGCTTGAACTCCGTGTGACCGTTCCGGCATGGCGGAATCTCGTCGCCGGCCCGGACCGACACCGTTTCGGCGCAGGTGGCGCAATGGAATACCCGGGTCTTCTGCGCGATCTCCCCGGCCTGGGCAGCCATCGGACCCCTCCCCTGTCGTCTCGTCAGCCCGGTCGTCGGGCCACCGGGGGGTCACACCCCGGTGTCGTCGATGCTGGGTGCCCGCAGCCCGAACTCGGTCAGGGCGGCCCGCCGGTCGGCCCGGGCCGCCTCCTCGCGCGCGGCGAGGTTGGCGTACTCGGCGATCGCCGCCGGGTCCGGGGTGTCACCCATCCGGTCGAGGAAGCGCTCGGTTTCGCGTACCGCCCCGGTGAAGGCCGCCGCGGCCTGCTGAACGCGTCGCAGGTCGGGGTCGGTGGTCCTGTCCGTCATGTCGTACCTCCTCCAGGCCGCCGATTACCCCGTTCGCCGCGTTGTCAACGTCGCGCACCCGCCCGAATCGGGGGGCCGGCGCACCGGGGACTGGTCGGGCTGGTCGGGGTCGCCACCCCGGTGGGTTGACTGACCGCCGACCCCACCGGCTATTCATGAGCGCCATTCGCATTCACCGGAAACGCGCCTGCCCGTGGGCACTTTACCTGAGCTGACTTTCGTCGCTCTTACCTGCATAGTGGCCGCGACGGCAGTCCTTTCCGGGCAGCCGTGACGACCTTGCGGCATGGTGTCGCGACTGGATCTGATTGGTACGGTGCTGCGACAATGACCGGGTGAACGACAATCCGGCCACGGCACCGTTGGACCGGCGAGGCATGCCGTTCAACTCGGGGGCGCGACAGCCGTCGAACGGTGGGCTCGCCGCGCTCGACCACCGCAAGCTCGGCACGGCGGCGACCCTTGAACTGCGCCGGCTGGTCGTGGCAGTGCCGCCGAAGGGCCGTCGTGTGATAGTGGACGTCGTCGTTCACGGTGGACTGTCCGTTCTGCAGGCCAACCCGGCCGAAGCCACCGCCGTCGCCCGGGTGCTGGGCGGGCTGGCGCCACCGGTGTCGGGCAGCGTCCTGGTCAATCGCCGGGAGGTGACCGATCTCCCCCCGGCCGAGCGGCACATCGCCGTCGTCCCGGCCGGCGGGGCGCTGCTGCCCCATCTCACCATCGGGGAGAACTTCCGCTACGGGCGGCGCGGCCGTCACTCCGTCACCGCGATCGCCCGGATCCATGAGCAGCGGCTGATCGACCAGCTGGAGCTGGCGCCCATCATCGACCTGCTGCCCCATGAGGTGTCCGCGCGTCAGCGCCTGCGGGCGGCGCTGGGTCGCGCCGCGCTGTGCCTACCGGAGACCATGGTGTGGGTGCTACCGGACGCCTCGGTGACCGGCGAGCGGATCCGCCGCACGTTGGACCGCATCGCAGCGCCGGAGCTACCCGCGCTGACCACCTTGGTCTGCTCCGCCGACCAGGCCGCGCTCACGCAGGCCGACGAGGTCGTCCTACCCGGGGTGGCGGGGTGACGGGGGCCCCGGTCCGCGCGTCGGGGCCGTTCATCGGCACGGTTCTGGGCGGGCCGCCGGTGACCCGCCGTACGGTGCTGCGCGCCGCCGCCCTGACCGCCGGCGCCACGGCGCTCGGCGGCTGCGGCGGGGCCGAGCAGTTGGAGATGGCGGTCGTCTGGAGCGGCAACGAGCTGGCCCGGTTCCGGGCCGTCCTGGCGGCGATCGGGGTGAACGACGTCCTGGTGACCAGCGGCGGCGACTTCATGCACACGTTGCTCAGCGACCGCGCCTGCGCCAACCGCCTGCCGCACATCGCCATCCTGTCCAACCCCGGCCTGCTACCGGGATATGTGCGCCGGGGCTGGTTGCGGCAGCTGCGGGAGCCCGACCTGCAGTCGGACGATCCAGCGGAGTTGAGCCCGTTCAGAGTCTGGTCGCCGGAGTGGGCGGACTGGCTGAGCGTCGACGGCGTGCGCTACGGCGCCTGGGTCAAGGCGGCGCACAAGTCCCTGTTCTGGTGCCTCCCGGAGCGGGCCGCTGAGATCCACGATGCCTGGCGGACACTGATCGCCCAGGCCGCCCGGGGCGAGAATCCGCGGCCGGGGAAGGTGTCGTTGGCGATCGGCGCGGCGGACTCCTGGGTCCTCACCGACTGGTTCGAGAACGTGCTGACGACCAACGAGTACAACGACATCTTCGCCGGCGGCTCGGAGGTGCGGCGACCGCTGGAGGTCCTCGGTCGGATCTGGCGTGCGGTCCGCTTTCCCGGCGGGCCCCGGCGGGCGCTGCTGACCCAGTTCGACGCGTCGGTGCTGCAGGTGGTCACCGGCAAGGCCGACGCCGTCTTCGAAGGCGACTTCGTCCGGGCCCTCGGCAACGACCGCCCGGGCCGTACCGACCTCGCCGGCGTGGGCAAACTGGTCCCGTTCCGGTTTCCCACCGCCGGACCCGCGGGGTCCCTCGTGGTGGGTGGGGACTTCGCCGTCCTGTTGAACCGGCGGTCCGACTCCTCGACAGCGCCGGACAAGCTGACCGCGGCCGACCTGATGAGTCTTCTGGCCGGACGCGCGGCACAGCTGCAGTGGGCCCAATTCCCCGGCTATCTCTCACCGCGCAACGACATCACCGCCGGTGAATACCCCCCGCTGCCGGTCGACGCGAAAACCGGCGCCACCGTCCTGGCGGCACTGTCCGCCGGCGCCGGTGCCCGCTTCGACCTGTCCGACCGACTCCGACCGGACCGTGGCGCGGCGCTCGGCGGCATGCTACAGAACTTCTTCCGCCGGGTGACCGAGCCCGGCAGTGATCTGCACCGCTGCACGCTCGACGCCGAGGAGGAGTTCCGGCGGCGCTCCGGCGCCGCGCCGGGCGCCGATGACCCGGGCGGTTGCCGTGTCCCGGACGCCGCCCGGTGAGCGGGCGTCCCGACGTCCCGCCGCTGGGCGTGACCGTCCGGCTCGATGACATCGGACCGGCCCAGCGGGGGCGGGTGTTCCCCTCCGCCGTTCCGGCGGTCGCTCTGCTGCTGCCCGCTGCCCTGTTGCTCGGCCCGGCGCTGTGGACGGTCGTCCGCAACGTGCCGGCGAGTTTCGTGGTGGCCGGTGAGGCGTTCGGGACGGCGGGCCGGTACGGCCACGACAACTACGCCGCGCTGCTGGAGGCCGATCTGGTTCCGGTTCTGCTGCGCACCCTGGCCTGGGCCGTCCTGGTGCCCACCGTGGTGACCGGACTCGGGTACTGGCTGGCGAAGGCGTCCACCCGCGGGCCCGGCTCGACGCCCATCCGGCTGGCCCTGGTCGCGCCGGTCGCCGTGCCGATGGTCGTGACCGGGGTGATGTTCCGGCTGCTGGGCGACCCGGATCCCGCACACGGGGTGGCGACCTGGCTGCTCACCCGGGTCGCCGGTCCGAACCACTCCTGGCTGGACGCCAGCCTGATCACCCCCGCCCTGATGCTGGCGTTCATCTGGGCCTGGGTCGGCATGGCCATGGTCGTCTTCCGGGCGGCGCTGGACGCCGTGCCCGACGACCTCGTCGACACGGTACGCGGCTACGGCGGCTCGGACCGGCAGGTCTTTCTCGACGCCGCCTGGCGTCCGCTGCTGCGCCGTAGCACCGCGATCGTCTTCGCCCTGGTGGCGCTGGGCACGTCGCGCGCCTTCGACCTGATCCGGGTGATGGCACCGCCGCCGTCGCTGAGTGCCGCCGACGTGCTGGCCACCCAGGTCCAGCGATCACCTGGGGCGCACGGGCCGACCGCGGCGCTGGGTGTGGTGTGGATGTGCGCGCTGGCCGCTGTGATGCTGATCGCCGCCCGGCAGGCCCGGCAGGCGTGGCCGACGCCCATCCCGCCGCCCGAACTCCAGCCGCCGGTCCGCCACCGGGCCAGCGCCGGGCTGCGGCTGTTCCGTCGGGGCGGGCTGGCGCTGCTGATCCGCCGGCTGTCCGAGTGGCGCGACACCGAGGGTGCGGGCCCGGACATTGCGTCCGGCACGCACCGCGCCCGGACCGGCCGCTGGCGGGTCAAGCGGACGGCGGAACGCGCGGGCCTGGTGGCGCTGGCGCTGATCTGGACGGTGCCGATCCTGGCCCTGATCGGCACGTCGATGCGCACGCCGCAGGATGCCGGCACCCGGCCGTGGTGGACGGGGCGGCTCAGCCTCGAGTCGTACCGGGCCGCGATCAACGCCGATCTGCTCCAGTCGCTCGGCTTCACGGCGGTGCTGGCCGTGACCGTGACCGTGATCGTGGTCGCGGCCGGCTTCCTGGCCGCCCACGCGTTGGTGTGGCTGCTGCCGCAGGCCGCGTCCTGGCTCCTGGTCATCGCGCTGGCCGCGGCCGTGGTGCCGGTGCAGGTGATGGCCGAACCGGTCAACCTGCTCTTCGCCGAGCTGGGTCTGACCGGCACGCCGGCCGGTCTGGGCCTCGTGCACTGCTGCATCGGCGTACCGTTCGCCGCCCTGATCTTCCGCAACGCCTTCATCGACCTGCCCGGTGACCGGGTCCGGGCGGCCCGGTTGGCGGAAGGCCGGGAGTGGCGGGTCCTGCTGCGCCTGGCCCGCTTCGTGATCCCGGCGGCGGTCGCCATCGGGTCGCTGGAGTTCTGCCTGGTCTGGAACGACTTCGCGGTGGCGTACTTCTTCCCGGTGAACTCGGTGCAACCGGTCGGGCCGCTGCTGCAGGAGCAGACCCGGCAGTTCCTGTCGGCCAGCGGCCCGCTCGCGGCCACCTCGGTGATCGTGTCGTTGCTGCCGGTGGCCGTCGTCCTGCTGGCCAGAAAGCAGATCGTCCGGGGCCTCGTGTCTGGAGCCCTGCGATAGCCCCCGCACCGCCCGCGAAGCGGGCCATGCGCAACGTGCTGATCTTCGCCGCGGCCGGGCTCGTGGTGGCGCTCGGGCCGACCATCCTGGAGAGCTCCAAGAGCCTCACGCAGACCGTCATCATCCTG
>DASVVF010000976.1:0-6049 GCA_036386695.1 Catenuloplanes sp.
TCTTCGCCCCCGCCGTTGCTGGCGGGGGCGTCGTCTTTCTTGCTGGTCAGGGTGTGGTGTGCGGTGTGCTGGCGGGGTATGGCGGTGCGGGTCACGCGGGTCAGGTTGGGTACGGCGTCGCCGCTGATGGTGGCGCGCAGCGTGGCTCGGTCGCGGTGGAGGTCGTAGCTGATCTGTACGGCGAAGGCATCGAGGAACGACCGAAGGGTGTCCGCCGGCAGGTCGGCGAGGTTGACCTGTGCCAGCGGTAGGTCGGTCAGCAACTCGACGGCCCCGGCGCCACCCTCGGGCATGGTCTGTTCGAGATGTTCAAGTTCGGAGACCTTAAGCCGGTGTTCGGCATCGAGTTCGGCTCGGCGTTCCTTTGCCTCGCGGAGCAGGCTGCCGTCGTCATCGTCCTGGGTTTCAAGGATGCGGAAGACGCGGCGGCGGCGTGCCTCGAGGTCGTGGATGGCCCGCCGTACGGCGGTGATCTTGCGCTGGTGTTCCTCGGCGGCTTGCTGGGCGGTGACGCTGGCGCTGCGGGCGGCGAGGTTGATCCGGTCGGTGCCGAAGACGTGGGTGTTGAAGAACCGGTCGATGAGCGTGAGTAGGTGGTCCTCGCGCAGCGAGAGGTTGCGAGGGTGCCCGGCGGGCAGGGCGCGTTCACGGGGTTGGCAGGTGTAGTAGGTGTAGCCACCGGGGACCTCGCGACCGAACATCCGTCGCGCACACGGGGCGCACCAGACGTACGAACGCAAGGCGTAGACGCGGCGAGTCTGTCGGTGCCGGTTTCGGGTGCCCGGCGTCGCGTCAGCGCGTGAGCGCTGCCGCGCCGAGGCGACGTTCTGAGCCGCGAGGAACGTCTCGATGGTGATGATCCCCGGGTGTGTGGGCTGAGCCGACACGATCCACTCATCGACCGGGTTGTTCTTCCCGGGGTGCATCTTGTCCTTGCTCGATCGCCGGTTCCAGCACATATGGCCGGTGTACTTCGGGTTGAACAGGATCTCCCGGACGGCCGAGCCGGTCCACCGGCCGACGGCGCGCTCAGGGTCCACAGGCTCCGGCGGCCGGTAGCGGTGCAGGTCGGTGTTGAGCCGGTCAGCGATGGCTCGGTAGGACAGCTTGTCGTTGACCCGGAGGGCGTAGATGAGTTCCACGACCGGCCCGCGATCTGGGTCGACCTTGAGCTTGGTCTTGTGCTTGCCCTCTGCGCGCTTGGCTGGCACCGGGTGCTTGTGCCGTTCGGCGAGGTACCCGTACGGCGGCTTGCCGACGTTCCAGCCCTGGATGGTGTGCTGCTCGAAGCCGTCCCACGATTTCTCCAGCATCTCGACGATGTACCACTCAGCCACGCCCTGCTTGGTGCGTCGCAGCAGGATCGAGCTGGCCTTCTTGCGCTTACGTCCCGGCTGGCCATCGAAGATGATCGGCTCATCCGAGGCCAGCAGTGGCACGCCCAGGAGTTCCAGATCGTGCTCGATCTTGGTGCCCTGGTGGGTGAACCGGGCGATGCGGTCGATGGACTCGCACATCACCACGTCGAACCGACGATCCGGTGAGGCGGCCTCGGCGAGCAGGTCGGCCAGCCCGCCATCGCGCACGATCGGGATGTTGAACTTCGTCCAGGCGGTGCTGCTGCCTCGTTCGGTGAGTTCCTTGCGTGAGGTTTCCACGTCGTAGAACCGCAGGGCGATCTCCATGTTCGGCAGCAACGCCCGCTCGCAACTGGTGAGCTGGCGAGGCAGCGACAGGGTCGGGTCCTGCTGGTCATCGGTGGAGGTACGTCCGAGGAACGCGACCCGGATGGTGTGAGGACCGATCGGGCTGCCAGTAGGCGTAGGCCGCAGCCACTCGGGCAGGTTCTCAACGACCGTCACGATGATCACCACCCCGTCGGCCGTGCCACGCCAGCGGACCGGAGGCATTCGGTGCCAGCCGGCCCCCCGGATCCGTGTCAGCCGGGGTGTCCGGGGCGCACGGCACGATGGGCGGGCGGTGGGCACCCGCCGTCACAACGACGGCCGCCCGGCGGATGGGTATGCGGTACACCTATTTGTCCTTTCGTGGCTGTGATCACAACGTCCCGGCGCGGGTAGCCGCTGCTGCCGGCCCCGGGACGTCGATCCACGCTCCGGGCGGTCGAGAGGTCAAGACGCACGTGCCGGCCTAACCGTCCGGAACCGAACCGGGGCTTGCCTCGACGTTCGGGCACCGCCGGAGCCTGATCACGGGCTGGCCAGCCAGGCGCCCCGTCCGACCCGCACGGCGGCACGCCGCGCGGGTCGAACGTTCGGCACCGCAATCCGCAGACGACGGTGCCCGAGCTGCTACGGATTGCCGGAACGGCGGACCGCTGCCTGTTGGCACCACGTCAGGACGTCGAGGATCGCTTCGGCTTGGCGTACGGCGAGGCGCTTGCCGGCCGCGCCGTCGGCGACGGTGACCTCGAAGGCGACCCGAAACGGCAGGTCACGCAGGATCGGGTCGTCCTCCGGGTCACCGGTCAGGTGTTTCGCCGTCATGACGGTCCAGGCCGGGTCGACTCCGCGCTAGCTGGGCGGACAAAGATCAGGACATCCTCGTGTGCTGCGATCCATTGCGGGTCGCCGGCTTCGATGGCGGCGCGGGCGTTCTTCAGTTGGAAGAACGACGACCGGGACACGAGCTTGCCGTCGCGGACGCCGGCGATGAGGGTGGCGCACTCCTCGATCAGGTGCAGCCCGGCGTTGGTGCCGGCGGCAACGACCATGCCCGGGATGTCGACGAGTTCGCCATGGCGGCGGTACGGCCGGGCGGTGATCGCCACGTGCCCGCCAGGGCGCAGGATCGCCGCGCAGCCGGTGAGGATCTGGGTGAAGCCCGCCGCCAGCTCGTCGTGATCGGTGTAGGCGAGGTTCGCCGCGTCGGCACCGTACTTGTGGTGAATCTTGCGGACTTTGCCTCGGCGCGCACCTGGGGTTCGGACGTGGCCGTGGGTGGAAGACCCGTACGGCGGCGACGTGATTACCAGGGCGATCCGGCCGCGCAGCTCTGGCGGGACCAGTGCGGGCAGCCGTCGGGAGTCGCCCTGGTAGACCTCGCCGGTGCCGGTGGCGCCCTGGCTCGTGGCGAGGCGGATGTTGTCGGCCGCCAGCGCCGCCCAGCGGGCCTCGTACTCCACCCCGACGCCGCGTCGACCCAGGTGCATCGCCTCGACCACGGTGGTGCCGATGCCGGCCATCGGGTCGGCGACGTACTCGCCGGCAGCGGTGTAGGTGGCGATGAGATAGCGCGCCGTGGCGGGCAGCATCTTGCCGGGATGCTGCATCGACTCGGGGGTGTACCGGCCGCGTCGCTGTTCGCGGGAAATGACCTGCCCGGTGAGGAACACCGATCCCTGCGGCGCAGACGCAGCGGCGGGCGAGGCGGTGGGTTCAGGCATCGGTGCCTCCTGCGGTCGTGGCGAAGACCAGGACGTCGTGGAAGGCGACCGCATGGCGGCCGTCGAGCAACGCCGGAGTCGTGCCCGCCGCGGTGTCGGGCATGGCCCGCGCCTCGAACTCCGGCAGCGGGGCGAGGACGGCGAGGATGTGCTGGTGGTACATCAGCCCGGCGGCGCGGGCGGCGGCGATCACCGTCGCCCGGGAGCTGGCCGCGCCCAGTTGGGGGTTTCGCGCCCCCAGTGCGATGAGGAGGTATCCGCCGCGTCGCAGCGCCGGCCGCCAGGTCCGCACCGCACGGGTCAGGTCGTGTACGTCGTGACTGTTGATCCCTGCGCGGGGCAGGCTCACCACGAGCAGACCCGCGCCGTGGCGCGGCATCGCCTCGTCCTCAACGCCACTGCACGGCACGCCGGGCCGGTCACGGTCGGTGAGCGGGGTGACGGGGTGACGGTGCAGGTGTGCGGCGGCGCCGCTGATCGTCGGATGGGCGTCGAGGTTGACGACGATGTCGTCGGGCTGGCTGTAGGTGGCGATGAGCCGGGCGATGTCGCGGGCGGTGATCCCGCACCAGTCGGGCAGGCCGCCCGGCGTCGTTGCGGTGTCGTCGTTGCGTGCGGGCGGGGGTAGGAGCAGGGCCACCGGTACCGGCGTGAGGCCGGCTCCGGTGGTGGTGGGGTGAGTCTGCGGCATGGGCGTGTGGGCCACGTCCGCTGAAAAGCGCTGACACTAAGGGATTACAAAATCGGGCCTCCGATTGGAGGCTGACCCGGCGCCTCAGTGGGCAACGGGCCGCCATGCCGCCGCCCGAAGAGCCCATGAACAAGATCCACGATGGCATGAACACGCAGGTCAAGCCATGAACACCCTCTGCGGCTCACGGACCTGAGATCGAACATCGCGACTTCCGCGTGTGCCTGTTCGCCAACCGACCTTGAACAAGATCACCATGCGGCGTGAACAAGATCGGCATACGGCATGAACAAGATCAAATTCGGGTTGAACAAGATCGCCCGACCCATGAACACGATCAACATGGCCGTGAACAAGATCAAAAATGGTCGCTGAGCCTCGAACGCGTGGGCGGGCACCGACGCCCATCACCTCAATTTTCGTGCCGGATGATCGATGCGTTCGAGCCGCCGCGTACCCCCACGGCGTGTGCGTTCCTCTCGGGGTTGAACACCCTGCTCGCGGATTGAACAGGACACTGCGCCGGCTGTCGTGCCGGCCGCGATGGCGCCCGGTCCATGCGGCGCTCGCGCACACCGAGTAGCGGCCTTGAACAAGATCATCTGTTCATGATCTGTTCAACCTGCCTGGTGGCCTCGTGGTGTACCCGCCGAACCGGCCCCGTGCCGGACGGCTCCCACCACCACCCACGCGGGGAGACCACCATGAGCATCCACACGCCCGCCGCCGCCGACCGCGAGTCCGGCCCCGCCGGTTCGCGCAGGGCGGAGACGCTGTTGGACGACATCGAGTACCGCTTCCGGCTGCTCGGGGAAGGCCCGTCGCCGCTGTCGGTCGATGGCCGCCAGCTCGGCCACGGCATGCCGCGCCGGAGCATCGCGCTGCCGGAACTGTCCGCGATCCTGATGCACCCCTCGTGCGACTACGCCGGCCGCGACGCGGCCTGGCGGCTGCTCATCGAGCAGGCCCGCACCGGCAACTCGACCTGGCGGGCCGGCGCGGTCGGTGTGGCAATGCCGGGGTTGCGGTTCAAGGCGTACCTGCTCGGCAAGCTGTTCACCGGCGACGTGCAGGCCGCCATCGTGGAGCACTTCCTGCGCGCCCTGGCCACGGTCGACATCGACCGGCCCGGGGTGGTGAGCAACCTGCTCAACGCCGCGTTCTCAGCCGCCCGCAAGGAGCTGCGCGAACAGGAGCCCGCGGCCTCGGGCGAGGCGAACTTCGCCCCTGGCTCCGCGCTGCCGCCCGCCCCGTACGGCCACCCCGACCTGGTGCTCATCCGCGCCGTGCGGGCCGGGGTCATCACCGCCGACGAGGCCGACCTGATCGGCGGCACGTACCTGGAAGACACCACCCTGGCCGACTACGCCCAGCGCACCGCCCAGCCACGGTGGAGTCTCTACAAGCGCCGCGCGGCGGCGGTCGCCCGGCTCACCGCCGCGATCGGGTCCGGGGAGCTGAGCGACCCGTACGCCGACGTGATCGCCGAAGCCACCCTCACCGTGGCCGCCGAACCGACCTCGCACCGCCGCCGGCCGTGACATGCACCCCTTCTGAGCTGCGCTTTTCCAATCCGAGGCTCGAATTTGTAATCCCTTAGTGCGGGACTTTTCCGCGCAGGTGACCTCCGACCGGCCCCGCTGACGGCGCTGACATCCCGTTCGACCGCCCTTGAAGGAGGACGGCCCTCGCGCCGGTCGCCACCACGTCACCCCTGCCGGATACGTCCATCCCGCCTCTGCCACACGACTCGCCACGCCCAACCCGGCACCCCGGGAACGGTCCTGGCCTGTGCCTACGGAGGTGTTCAAATCCCATGAACCACGTCGAGTCGCCCGGCCGAACCCGGGCCCCGCGTCGGCGCCCGGCCCGTCGGCCGGGCAGCCGGCCTGGCCGCCGCTGGCCCGGCCCCGTCATCCGCGCCACCCGCCTCCCACTGGCCGCCCTGCTCG
>DASVVF010000977.1:0-10386 GCA_036386695.1 Catenuloplanes sp.
GCGGTTCGTGGCGATGTCGGCGCTGTCCGCCGGGGTCAAGGACGTGCGCGCGGTCATCGAGGCGGCCCGCCGGGACCGGCGCGCCGGGGGCAACCCCACCGTGCTGTTCATCGATGAGGTGCACCGGTTCAGCAAGACCCAGCAGGATTCGCTGCTGGCCGCCGTGGAGGACCGCACGGTCACACTGCTCGCCGCGACGACCGAGAACCCGTACTTCTCGGTGATCTCACCGCTGCTGTCACGTTGTGTCCTGCTGACCCTGCAGCCACTGGACGACGACGCGGTGCGGGCGTTGGTGCGCCGGGCGCTCACCGACGGGCGCGGCCTGGCCGGGTCCGTCACGTTGGCACCCGAGGCCGAGACCCATCTGGTCCGGCTGGCCGGTGGCGACGTGCGCAAGGCGCTGACCGCCCTGGAGGCCGCCGCCGGCTCCGCCGCCGCCCAGGGAGTCACCGAGATCGACCTGGCCACCGCCGAACGCGCGGTGGACGTGGCCGCGGTGCGCTACGACCGCGACGGCGACGCGCACTACGACGTCACCAGCGCGTTCATCAAGAGCATGCGCGGCTCCGACCCGGACGCGGCCCTGCACTGGCTGGCCCGGATGCTGGTCGCCGGGGAGGACCCTCGGTTCATCGCCCGCCGCATTGTGATCTTCGCGAGTGAGGACGTCGGGATGGCCGATCCCTCGGCGTTGGCCGTCGCCACCGCCGCGGCGCAGGCGGTGCAGCAGATCGGCCTGCCCGAGGCGCAACTGAACCTCGCCCAGGCGGTGGTCCACCTCGCCACCGCGCCGAAATCGAACAGTGTCACGGCGGCGATCGGCGCCGCGATCTCCGACGTGCGCGCCGGCCGGGGCACCTCGGTGCCCCGCCACCTGCGTGATTCGCACTACCCCGGCTCCCGGGGACTCGGGCATGGAGCGGGTTACCGCTACCCTCACGATGACCCTCGCGGAGTGGTCGCTCAGCAGTATCCACCGGACGACCTTACGGGAGTCGACTACTACCGGCCCACGGAACACGGGGCGGAACGGGCGGTTGCGGTGCGGTTGCCGGTGTTGCGCCGTATCGTCCGCGGGCAGGCCGGAGTTGACCCGGCCGGGGCGTCCCACGGCGGACAGGACGGCGCCGGCCGGGAAACGGCCCGGCGGCACGCCGTGCCGGGCGACGTGGGTAACGACGACGGCGACGGGCGCACCGGGGAGGTCCAGCAGTGAGATCGCGGGGTTCCGACCGGCCCGACGACGGCCCCGACGAGCGGCGTGACCCCGCTGGCACCTCCCGTGGCCGGCGCTGGGGACGGGCCCGGCCGGAGCCGGTCGAGGAGCCGCCGGTCAGCGGCGAGGAACTCGGGTGGCTGGCGGACCTGCGTACCGCCAAGGAGCAACGGGCCGATATCGGTCCCGGTGGCCCGGGTGCGGCCGCCGATCCGCCGGGCACCGAAGCGTTCGGGACCGGTGACGACGAGGACTCCGGACCGGCCCGCCGCGCCGCCCGCCTGGCCGAGATGAGGCCGGCGGACCTGCAGGACGCCCACCCGACGGCGAGCCTGCCACCGATCCGGCCGGCCGATACCGAGCGTCGCGAGGCTCGACGGCCTCCGGTGCTGCCGCCCCGTGGTGCTCCCGCGTCCCCGGGTACCACCCCGGCGGCGCCTGCCCGACCAGCGGTCGCACCGGAGCACCCGGCCCCGGTATACCGCCCGGTGACCCCGGACCGCCCGGTGACCCCGGACCGCCCGGTGACCGCGGACCGCCCGGTGGGGTCTGACCGCCCGGCGCCGCCCGACCGCCCGGTGGAGTCTGACCGTCCGGGGGGATCGGATCGGTCGGTGGTGGGGGGCGGTTCGACGACGCCCGCCCGTTCGATGCCGTCCGCCGGTCCGGCCGCACCGGTGTCACCCGGGCACCCGGGGACGGCGCCCGGCGGCCTGGCCGCTCGTCCGGCTCCCGACCCGCTCGACCGTGGCGTGTCGCCGTCCCCGGGTGCCGGTTCCGGGTCGCCGCCGGCCGGCCGGCCGGCCCGGTCCCGGCATGCCGCACCGGACGACGCCCCCCGGGAGCGCCGTGGCCGGTCCACGACCGGTGACGGGTTCTCCGCCCGTCATGGGGCTGCCCCGGATACGTCGCGGTCCCGGCACGCCATGCCGTCGGCCCCCCCTGCTGCCATGCCCCCTGCTGCTTTGCCCCCGGGCGCTATGCCCCCGGGCGCCACGACTCCGGGCGCTATGCCCCCGGGCGCCACGACTCCGGGTGCCAGAACTCCGGGCGGCGCCCCTCCGGCGGGGATGCCTTCAGCGGGGATGCCTCCCACCGACATGCGTCCGGCGGGGCAACGTCCGGCGGGTCAGCCGTCGGGGGGCGTGCCGCCGGCGGGGCAGCCGCGTACCGGCCGGCCATCCGGAGGGCAGCCGTCGAGGGGGCAGCCGGGTACCGGCCTGCCGCCCACCGCTGTGCCGCCCACCGTTCCGCCTACCGCTCTGCCGCCCTCGGTTGGGCAGCCTACCGGTCGGCCGGGACCGGACCCGGGCAGCGGCCGCCGTGCCGACCCGGGTCGGTCCGGCGCGGCCGCGCCGAACGCCCCGGCGGCGCCGTCGGCCGGGGAGGGGCCCAGTCGACCGCCCGGGCGATTCGTGCCGCTGCGGGCGACCACGGGCGGGCAACCCATCGTGCCCCGGACGGGGAACGCCCCGGCACCGCCACCACCGGTCGGCGGCGGCGACGCGCCCGGCTCCCCGGTTGCCGGACGTCCATCGGGACCGCCGCGACCCGGCCCGGATCCCGGTCCGGCCGGCACCCGGGGCGGGAGCCACACCGGTGGGGCGGACAGCGACTTCCCGACCGAGTCCTGGGTGCGCCCGCCGGTTCCGGCGGAGCGGCCCGGGCGTGATCCGGCCGACGCCCCGCGTCCCGGCCCCGGGCGGCAGGCGCGACTCGCCGACGCACCGGCGCCGCCGGTTGTTCCCGGCCGACAGGGCGCCCGGCCGCCGGTGTCGCCGGGCCCGAACGCCGTCCCGCTGCCACCGCTGAACCCCCGGCCGGGTACGCCGCAGCGGTCCGCGCCGCGCGGTGATCGGCCCTCCGCCGCCGGCGCCGCGTCGGTGCCGGCACCGCCGGTGGGTCGGCCCGGCGTACCGGCGATCCCGAACCAGGCCTCGGGTGCGGGCCAGCCGCCCGGCGCGGCACCCCGTTCCACGGGTGAACGCCGGCCGCCGGCGCGCGGTGGCCACGGCACCGCCCCGGAGCCGCGGGCCGCGTCGATGGGTCCGGCGTCGCCACCGGCGTCCGCCGCGGTGACCGCCCCCGGGCGGGCGATCCCGCCGGCCAGCCCGTACGACGGTGTCCCGACCGGCCGGGGCAGCGCCCGGGTGGGCCGGGCGCCCGCGCCGGGCACCAGCGCCCCCGTTGACCCACGGACATCGCCCGATCCGGCGCCGCCGGCGGACTCGCGCCCGGCGCGGCGCGCCGCCGGCGGCCCCACCGCCGCCGAATCGACCGCGGTCGGCCCGCCGACGGCGACAGGCCCGACGGCGATGGGTTCGACGGCGACAGGCCCGAGGGCGATGGGTTCGCCCGGGACCGGTTCGCCCGCGATTGGTTCGGCCGCGGTCGGGTCGGCCGGGGTCGGGCCCGGCGCCGTTGGGCCGTCGGCGACCCGGCCGGCGGTGGCCCGTGCCGCGGTCGTCAGGTCCGCGGCCGCACCCGGCGGGTCCGTGGCCACGTCGGGCGGAGCGACGACGGCCGACCCGCGCCCGGCGCCGTCATGGCCGTCGGACCCGTTCGGCGCCGAGGCGGATGCCGACGACGGTGACACCCGGGACGGTGACACCCGGGACGGTGATAACGGCGACGGTGACACCGGCGACGGCGACCCCGGTGGCACGGGCGCCGGTGAGCGGCGGGTCACCCCGCTGGCGACGTTGCGGGGGGCGCGTTCGCACCTGCGGCGGCAACTGCGCGAACAGCAGCGGTTGCGGCTGGCCACGTTGGTGCTGGCGACCCTGCTCGTACTCGGCGCGCTGCCGCTCTACCTCGGGATCCGCTCGGCCACCCGGGATCCCGTCTTCACCTCGCTGGACGCCCTCGCCGTCCCCGGTTGGGCGGCCGGTGACCGGGTCGACGTCACCAGCGGCAGCCGGTGGTGTTTCATCGACTGCCGGTTCCGGGAACGAACGGTTCATTCCGAGCGCGGACCGCAGGAGACCGGTCAGGCGTACCAGGCGGCCCTGGCCAGCGCCGGATGGGAACCGTGGAAGGTCGCGCTGTGCCCGGAGCAACCCCTGGACGGCAGCTACACCTGCTGGCGGCGCGAAGAGCTCACCCTGGACCTGTGGGTCCGCAAGCCGGCCTGCCCGGTGGACTCGACGACCCGGACGCCGGGTGCCGATCCGGCGCCACCAGCGGCCGGGGTGGCTCCGCCGGTCGGTGGGGCGGCCCGGTGTGACGGCTCCACCGTCTCGTTCAAGGTGCGCAACGCCGTCGATGACGACCGCCGCCGGCCGCAGCCGGCCCTGGATCCCAACCTCACCGGCGAGGACCCGGACCCCGTGATCAGCCTTGGACCGTTGCCGGGGGCGACACCAGCCCCTTCATGACGCGGACTGTGGTGACTGACGGTAGGGTCTGCTCGTTGTCGCGCAGTGGACGCCCCCTCCCGGTCATCGCCCGGGTGGGTGTTGTGTCCGGCCCGACGCGACCCGCCGCGGTGCTCCCTGGTGCCGCGGCCGTCTGTGGAGGAGGAGAACGGGTGGACGACGCTGGAGACATCGCGGGGTTGGTGGCGGCAGGAGCGTTCCTGATGCTCGTTCTGGTGCTGGCCGTGCCGATCCTGCGGTTGCGGCACACGATCGACGCGGCGACCCGGGCCATCGACGATCTGAACGACCGCACCGGTCCGCTGCTGGGCAACGTGAACACCACGGTGGAGAACGTCAACACGGCGCTGGGCCAGGTGCAGGTCTCCCTGGACGGCGTCAACGTCCAACTCGCCAAGATCGACACGATGACCGGGCATGCGCAGAACGTCACCGCCAACGTCGCCAACCTCGCCACGGTCGTCTCCGCCGCGGCGGCGAACCCGCTGGTGAAGGTGGCCTCGCTCGGGTACGGCATCCGCAAGGCCGCGGCCGCGCGCCGGCACGCCGAGGACGAGCGCGACGTGCGCGCCACCCTGAAGCAGCAGCGCCGGGGCTCCCGCGCCGCCAACCGCTGAGCGCGCCCGGCGCGCTCCCGCACCACCCCCCGAGCGCGGCCCGTGGCCGGGGAGGAAGGATGAAGTCATGAAGCGGATGCTGTGGCTCGGAATCGGTCTGGCCATCGGTGCCCTGGTGGTGCGCAAGGCGACCCGCAAGGCGCAGGCGTACACGCCGGCGGGCATCGCCTCCTCGGTGTCGCAGTCGGCGGGCGGGCTGATGGAGTCGCTGCGTAGTTTCGTCGACGACGTCCGCGACGGGATGGCCGAGCGGGAGCAGCAGATCCAGGCCGCCTTCGCCGAGGGCGTGCTGTACGAGGACAAGTTCGAGGACCTGCGTGACGACGACCTGGGCGACGACGACCCGGGCGACGACGGGCACGGTGGCGGTGGGCGACGAGTCGCGCCCCCGCGGGAGGGCATCCGATGAAGACGGCGGAGATCAAGCGGCGGTTCCTGGCGCACTTCGGCGACAACGGGCACACCGTCGTACCGAGCGCCCCGCTGCCCGCCATCGACGACCCGAACCTGCTGTTCATCAACGCCGGCATGGTGCAGTTCGTGCCGTACTTCCTCGGGCAGCGCACCCCGCCGTACCGGCGGGCGGCCAGCGTGCAGAAGTGCATCCGCACCCCGGATATCGACGAGGTCGGCAAGACCAGCCGGCACGGCACGTTCTTCCAGATGAACGGCAACTTCTCGTTCGGTGACTACTTCAAGGCCGGCGCCATCCCGCTGGCCTGGGAGCTGTGCGTCAAACCGGTCGATCAGGGCGGGTTCGGGATGGATCCGGAGCGGATCTGGGCCACCGTCTACCTCGACGACGACGAGGCGTACCAGTTGTGGCGGGAAACCGGCGTGCCGACCGGGCGCATCGTGCGCCGCGGCAAGAAGGACAACTACTGGTCGATGGGCATCCCCGGCCCGGCCGGTCCGTGCTCCGAGCTGTACTACGACCGTGGGCCGGCGTACGGCCCGGACGGTGGACCCGAGGTCGACGAGGACCGCTACCTGGAGTTCTGGAATCTCGTCTTCATGCAGTACGAGATCGCCGACGTGGTGGACAAGGAGACCTTCCGGATCGTTGGCGACCTGCCGGCCCAGAACATCGACACCGGCATGGGCCTGGAGCGGATCGCCTCGATCCTGCAGGGCGTCGACAACCTCTACGAGATCGACGAGGTGCGTCCGGTGCTCTCCCGGGCGGCCGAGCTGACCGGCAAGCGCTACGGGGCGCACTCGGGGCACGCGGCGTCGCAGTCGCACCCCGACGATGTCCGGCTGCGGGTGATCGCCGACCACGTGCGTACCTCGCTGATGCTCATCGGCGACGGCGTCACGCCGTCCAATGAGGGGCGCGGCTATGTGCTGCGGCGCATCATGCGTCGCGCCATCCGGTCGATGCGGCTGCTCGGCTGGCAGGACCGGGCGCTGCCCGAGCTGCTCCCGGTGGCCCGTGACTGCATGGCGCCGTCCTATCCGGAGCTGGCGCAGGAGTTCGACCGCATCTCGCAGTACGCGTACGCGGAGGAGGACGCCTTCCTGTCGACGCTGCGGGCCGGCACCACGATCCTCGACACCGCGTTGGCGGAGACGAAGGCGGCCGGCGCCCCGGCGTTGACCGGCGACAAGGCGTTCCAACTGCACGACACGTACGGTTTCCCGATCGACCTCACCCTGGAGATCGCGGCCGAGCAGGGCCTGCGGGTCGACCAGGAGGGCTTCCGGCGGTTGATGGCCGATCAGCGGTCCCGGGCCAAGGCCGACGCGCGGGCCCGCAAGACCGGCCACGCGGACCTGTCGGCGTACCGGGGGGTGCTCGACGCCGGTGGTCCGGTGCACTTCACCGGGTATTCGGAGATGGCGCTCGAGTCGACGGTGCGGGCGCTGTTGACCGGCGACGGCGTGAACGTGCCGGTGGCCGGCGAGGGCGACCTGGTGGAGCTGGTGCTGGACACCACCCCGTTCTACGCGGAGGGCGGCGGCCAGCAGGCCGACCTGGGCCGGATCACGGTCGGCGGCGGCCAGCTGGAGGTGCTCGACGTCCAGCAGCCGGTGCCGGGGCTGATCATCCACCGGGGCCGGGTGGTGCGCGGCGAGGTCCGCGCGGGCGAGGCCGGCTACGCCGAGATCGATGTGAACCGCCGCAAGGCGGTCTCCCGCTCGCACACGGCGACCCACCTGGTGCACCAGACGATGCGCAACTTCCTCGGTGAGTCGGCCACCCAGGCGGGTTCGTTGAACGCGCCGGGGCGGCTGCGCTTCGACTTCAACACCCCGGGCGCGGTGTCGCCCAGCGTGCTGCGCGATGTCGAGCAGCAGGTCAACGAGGTGCTGCTCGGTGACCTGGAGGTGCACGCGTTCATCACCTCGCAGGAGGAGGCCCGCCGCCTCGGTGCGATGGCGCTGTTCGGCGAGAAGTACGGCGACGAGGTGCGGGTGGTCGAGGTGGGGGACTACGCGCGGGAGCTGTGTGGGGGCACCCATGTGGCCCGATCGGGGCAGCTGGGGCTGGTGAAGATCCTCTCTGAGGCGTCGATCGGTGCCGGGGTGCGCCGGGTCGAGGCGCTGGTGGGTATCGACGCGTTCGGGTTCCTCGCCCGGGAGCACCTGCTGGTCTCCCGGTTGGCCGAGTTGTTCCGGGTGCCGGGGGAGCAGGTCGCCGACCGGGTGGAACAGACGGTGACCGCGCTGCGTGACGCGGAGAAGGAGCTGGAGAAGCTGCGCGCACAGCTGGTGCTCGGTGGCGCGGGCGCGCTCGCCGGGCAGGCGCGTGACGTTCGGGGGATCGCCTACGTCGGCACGGAGGCGCCGGAGGGCGCCGGCGGCAACGACGTACGGACCCTGGCCCAGGAGGTCCGGGGGAAGATCGACCCGCAGCGGCCGGCGGTGGTGGCCGTGTCGGCGCGTTCCGGCGGTAAGGCGTCGCTGGTCGTCGCGGTGAACGCGGCGGCCAAGGGCCGTGGCCTGTCCGCCGCGGACCTGGTCAAGGCCGCGTTGTCGGGTCGCGGTGGCGGCAACGCCGACCTGGCCCAGGGTGGCGGCGTGCCGGCGGACCAGGCCCAGAAGCTGCTGGGCGCAGTGGAGAAGGCTGTCGGTGACCTCGGCTGAGCCGGCGGCGACGACGGGACGGCCGGTCATGAACGATGCGGGACGAGGTCCCCGGCTGGGCGTCGATGTGGGTAAGGTGCGGGTCGGGGTGGCCATGAGCGACCCCGATGGCATCCTGGCCAGCCCGGTCAAGACCCTGGCCCGTGACCTTGATGCCGGCCTTGACGTTGTTCCTAGTGATATTGCCGAAGTTGCACTCCTCGTCAAAGAGCACGGCGCCATCGGGGTCGTAGTGGGCTTGCCGGTCACTCTGGCTGGAACAGAAAGTCACGCTGCGTCACATGTGCGGGCATACGCGCAACGCCTGGCCGCCCTGATCGCCCCGGTTCCGGTGACGCTGGTGGACGAGAGGATGTCGACGGTGGTGGCAAGTCGTAGGCTGTCCGAGCAGGGCGTCCGGGGAAGGCGCCAGCGCGCGGTCGTCGATCAGGCGGCAGCGGTGGAGATCCTGCAGAGCTGGCTGGACGCGCAGCGGAGGCAGACGTGACGATCGACGAGCTCGACCTGGCCTTCGACGAACATGCCGAGCGGGGGCGACCACGCCATCGGCGCGGCTCGCGCAAGAAGGCCGACGGCGGTGGCGGTGCCGGCAAGTCCGTCATCGCGCTGGTGATGGCCTTCCTTCTGCTCGGTGGCCTGGCCGGCGGCGCCTGGTACGGCTTCGAGAAGGTTCAGGGCTTCTTCTCCACGCCCGACTACGAGGGAGCCGGCACCGGCGAGGTGATGGTGCAGATCAAGGAGCAGGCAACCCTCACCGACATGGGCAACGCGCTGGTCGATGCCGGCGTGGTCAAGAGCGCCGGGGCGTTCGTGACGGCCGCCGAGGCCAACGCGCTGAGCAAGAACATCCAGCCGGGCTCGTACAAGTTGCGCAAGCAGATGGCCGCCGCGCAGGTGCTGCCGGTGCTGCTGGACCCGAAGAACCGGGTGGTGAACGGCCTGACCATCCCCGAGGGTCGCACCGCCAAGGACATCTACAAGATCCTGTCCGAGAAGACGAAGATCCCGGTGTCCGACTTCGAGGCCGCCGCCAAGGACCCGATCGCCCTCGGCGTGCCCGATTTCTGGTACAACCGCAAGGACGGGCAGAAGGTGACGAAGTCGATCGAGGGCTTCCTCTTCCCCGAGACCTACGAGATCGACCCCAAGAGCACCGCCAAGGACATCCTGCAGCAGATGGTCAAGCAGTTCATCGACGTGACGGCGAAGATCCAGTTCGTGGACACCGTCGAGACCGAGCGCGGCATCAGCCCGTACGAGGCGCTGATCGTGGCATCGCTGGCCCAGGCGGAGGCCGGTAACGCGGTCGACCTCGGCAAGGTGGCCCGAGTCGCCTACAACCGCGTCTACAGCGGCGACTTCCACTGCAACTGCCTACAGTTCGACGTCGGGATCAACTACTACTGGCAGTTGACCGGCAAGCCGACCAAGGCGTCGAAGGACATGTCCGAGCAGGACCTGAACGATCCGAACAATCCCTACCGGACGCACAACAAGCCGGGCCTGACCCCGACCCCGATCAACAATCCCGGCAGGGCCGCCCTGGAGGGGGCGATGAAGCCGCCGGCGGGCAAGTGGGTGTTCTTCGTGGCGGTCGACAAGCAGGGCCGCTCGGCGTTCGCCGAGACCGACGCCGAACACGAGCGCAACAAGGCGACCGCCCGGAAGAACGGCGTGCTGTGAGGCTGCCGTGAGTCCCGTACGGCAGCCCCCGGTGCGCCGGGCCGCCGTCTTCGGCAAGCCGGTCGCCCACTCCCTGTCACCGGTGATCCACAACGCCGGTTACCTGGCCGCGGGTCTGCGGGGCTGGTCGTACACGGCGGTGGAGTGCGCCGAGGCCGAGTTGGCGGACCGGGTCGCCCGCCTCGGCCAGGAGTGGGCCGGGCTGTCGCTGACCATGCCGCTGAAGGAAGTGGCGCTCACCGTCGCCGGTCGGGTGTCGCCGGCGGCGGCCGCGATCGGCGCGGCCAACACGCTGGTACGCCGGCCGGACGGCCTCTGGTTCGCCGACAACACCGACGTGCCCGGCATGGTCCAGGTGCTCCGGGAGGGCGGCGTCCAGCCCGGGGCCGAGTTCACCGTG
>DASVVF010000978.1:0-2010 GCA_036386695.1 Catenuloplanes sp.
CTGACGTGATCCGGGCGTACGTGGTGGTCCGCGACGTGTTCGACCTACCGGCGCTGTGGGCGGCGGTCGAGGCGATCGACGCCCGGGTGCCCACCGAGGCGCAGATCCTGGTCTACCTGGAGGGTCGCCGACTGCTCGACCGGGCGGTGCGCTGGCTGGTCAGCAACCGCCGCTCGCCGCTCGACGTGGCCGCCGAGATCGACAAGCTGAAGCCGGGGGTGTCCCGGCTGCTGCCCCGGCTGGGCGGGCTGTTCCTCGGCGCCGAGCGCCGGGCCCTGCACCTGCACGCGGAGGACCTGGCCGGACGCGGGGTGCCCGCCGACCTGGCCGACCTGGCCACCCGGATGGTCTACAGCTTCGGGCTGCTCGACATCCTGGAGACGGCCTCGGTGACCGGTCGGGACGTGACCGAGGTGGCCGAGGTCTACTTCGTGCTCTCCGAACGGTTCCGGGTCGACGACCTGCTGTCGAAGATCTCCACGCTGCCGCGCGAGGACCGCTGGCAGACCCTGGCCCGGATGGCGCTGCGCTACGACCTGTACGCGGCGCTCGCCGGGCTGACCGCCGAGGTGCTGCACTCCACCGGCGACGGCACCGCGCCCGAGGACCGGGTGTTCGCCTGGGAGCAGCTCAACGCCGCCTCGATCGCCCGGGCCCGCAACGCCATCGGTGAGTTCGACGACTCCCGGGCCGACCTGGCCGCCCTGTCCGTGCTGCTGCGTCAGATCCGCACCCTGGTGAAGACCTCAAGTGCGGCAGCATGACCGTACCGCTGCGGATCGTGAGTGGGACCGGCCCCGCCGTGGGCCGGTTCCGCCCCGGGTCGCGAGGTTCCGACCGTTGACCTGAGAGTCCTGATGCGGGGGGCGACGATGCTCGAGAAGCGGCTCTACCACCACCTGGTGTCCTGGTTGGGGCAATGGCCGACCAGGCGGCAGTGGTGGGTGGTCGGTTCGGACCGCCGGGTCACTCCCGGCTGGGACGGGCGGGTGCATCCGCTGATCGGGGTCGGCCAGCCCGGGGCCACCGTCCTCTCGGTGCCCGCGTCGCGGATCTCGCCGGTCCGTACCCTGCTCGACCTGCCCGCCAGCGACCTGCTGGAGAAGCTGCCGGCGACCCTGGGGGTGGACGGCCGGCGGACCTTCCAAGGGGTGTTCCGGTACTGCACCGCGCCGCTGGACCTGCCCGACGCGGGGCAGTGGCTGCCCGCCGACGACCCGGGCCTACCCGGGTGGCTGCGGCCGTTCGGCGGTGAGGTGCTGGTCGCCCGCGACCCGGACACCGGCGGGTACCTGGCCGGCGTGGGGATCAAGCAGCATGACCGGTACGGCCGCGAGCTGGCCGTGGGCACCGATCCGGCCGCCCGTGGGCGTGGCCTCGGTCGCCGGCTGGTGGCCCAGGCGGCCCGCCGGGTGCTGGACGAGGGCGGGATACCGACCTACGTGCACGCCGACGACAACAAGGCGTCGGCGCGGGTGGCGGACGCGGCCGGGTTCCCGGATCGGGGCTGGACGTTCTACGGACTCGCCGAGGAATGACCGTCGGCCTCCCGGTAGACCGGCGCCCCCTACCGGGTGGCTCGCCGCGGGGGTCCGGACCGGTCCCGTGAACCGAACCCCCGCGGTGGCTTCCCCAGATCCCACCCTGGCTGCCGCCAGGCCGGTAACGCTATGTGAGGAAATATCGGCTCTCAAGGGCCGGGGCGGTAAACCGACCGCTCGGAGGAGTGTGCCCCGCACCTCCGGACGGGACTCCCGACCCGACAGGTTCGAAACCGGGCGACCCACTCACCTGTGAATCGCCCGCCCGTGACGATGCGTGATGCCGGAATCAGGCCGGTTTCAGGCCGAGTGTCTCGGCGGCGGCCCGGCCGTTGGCGTGGCTGGCGCCGTACGTGCACACGAAGGCCCTTGCCTGCGGCGGACGCCACCGGCCCGGCCAACCCAGCTCCACCACCACCGGCCGCTCCGAGGCCAGCTGCTCCATCAGGGCGCGCGCCGCAGCCGATCG
>DASVVF010000979.1:0-15794 GCA_036386695.1 Catenuloplanes sp.
GGACTGCAGTACGTCGCTGAGGAAACTCGCGTCAGTGACGGCCTTGGTTGCTCCCACGGGGACCTCCAGGTCTGGACGGGGGGAGGATGGACTCACAGTTCCACGAATGAGGCGATGAACCGCTCGGCGTCCAGGGCGGCGGCGCAACCTGTGCCGGCGGCGGTGATCGCCTGCCGGTAGGTGTGGTCCACCACGTCTCCGGCGGCGAAGACCCCCGGCACGTTCGTCCGGGTGGAGTGGCCCTCCACCACGACGTAACCCTCGTCGTCGAGCTGCACCTGACCACGGAACAGCTCGCTACGCGGGTCGTGTCCGATGGCGACGAAGACACCCGTCGCGTCGAGCACCCTGGTCTCCCCGGTCTGCAGGTTGCGCAGTCGTACGCCGACGACCTTGCCCTCCGCACCGAGGATCTCCTCGACGACGCTGTGCCACTCGACCCGGATCTTCTCATTGCCGAGTGCCCGGGCAGCCATGATCTTGCTGGCCCGGAACTCGCCCCGCCGGTGCACGATGGTCACGCTGTTGGCGAACCGGGTGAGGAAGGAGGCCTCTTCCATGGCGGAGTCGCCACCGCCGACCACGACGATGTCCTGGCCGCGGAAGAAGAAGCCGTCACAGGTGGCACAGGACGACACGCCATGGCCGAGTAGCTCCTGCTCACCAGGGACGCCGAGCGGACGCCACGCCGAGCCGGTGGCGAGCACCACGGCCCGGGCGAAATACTCGGTCTCGCCGACGAACACGGTCTTGAGGCCTTCGGCGCCCGGCTCGGTCACCGCGCCGGTGAGCTCGACCCGGGTGACGTCGTCGGTGATGAACTCGGCGCCGAACCGCTCCGCCTGCTTGCGCATGGAGTCCATCAGTTCGGGGCCCATGATGCCGTCTGCGAAGCCGGGGAAGTTTTCCACCTCGGTGGTGGTCATCAGCGCACCGCCGGACTGCACGCCCTCGATGACCAACGGCTTGAGGTTGGCCCGGGCCGCGTACACCGCCGCGGTGTAACCCGCCGGCCCCGAGCCGATGATGATCAGGTTGCGGACCTCGTCCACTTCCGACTCCCCTTTGATGTTGGGACCCGCGACCCGCCGTCGGCGTGTCGTGGGCTGCGCAGGGCAGAACGCCATCGTACGAACCTGAATTCCCCCGGAGTCCACCCGGTGTTCCAGGTCACCGACCAGTGCCCGGGTGGCGTGGAACCCGCGGGTGGCCTCAGCCTACCCGCGTGACGAACAGGGCGTCCGGACCGGCGGCGCCGTCCCCGCATGCGGGACCGCTGACCCACACCCACCGGGCCTGGTCGACGTCGACGAAGGAGACCACCAGCGCCGGGGCGCCCTCGAGGGTGGCGAAGTCCACCAGTTCCACCGCGCTGATCAGCCGCCGGTGCGCCGTGCTGATCGCGTCCAGGCAGGCGCGCAGGGCCGTCTGGGCGGTGAGCCGTTCCAGCCCGGCCGGGACCTGCCGGGTCCCCAGTGGCCGGACCGGCGGCGGTGGCCCGACCGTCGTGGCCGGCGATGGCCCGACCTGGGCGCCGTTGGCCGCCCAGGGGAAGCCGCGGACCTGGTCGGCGAGCCGGTCGCGCTGGTATCCGGTGCCGCTGACGACGACCCGGTCCGCCGGGACGCCGGCGGCCGCCTTGTCGGCGTTCTGCCGCTTGGCGCCCGCGTCGTCACGCTCGGGCGCCGGGGCCACCGCCGGTGCGTCCCCGGCGGTGGTGCTCACGCCGCTGACGCCGTCCTCCGCTTGCTGTAGTGCGCCCACTCCGACGGCGGCGACGGCCACCACCGTGGCCGCCGCGGCGATCAACGCGGGTCGCGGGCGCCACCGCCGCCACCGGTCCGCGGCCGTCGGGCGCGGGCCGGCCGGACCGGGCGCGGGTTCGTCGTCCTCCCCGACCACGGGCGCGGGTACGGCCGCCAGGTGCCGACGCCCCGGGGCGGTGTCGTCGACCGGCGTCGCCGGTGCGCCGAGCGGGTCGACCCGGTGGTCCGGCGCCGGTGCGGCGCTCAACGCGGCGGACAGTCGGGTCGCCACGTCGTCCGGCATCGGCTCGTCCGTCGCGGCCAGGGCCCGCATCCCGACCCCCACCCGGGTGAGCGCGGCGGTCAGCTCATCGTGTGCGGCCCGCCAGACGGGGTCGGCGGCGACCAGGTCGGCTACCGTCCCGTCGGCCGGGGTGCCGTACAGCGCCCCACCGACGTAGTCGGCCAGCAGGTCGAAATCGACCTCGCTGAACTCGCCGCTGGTCACCGGTCCTCCTGCTCTGTGGGTTGGCCTGACTGCCGGGCCTGGGCCGGGGCGGGGGATGTTCCTGATGATGGGACGGGCGGACGGGCCTCCCGGTTCCCGGCCGCGACGCCGGTCACCGTACGGCCCGGGCGCAGGTGGCCGAGCAGCACCGCCAGCTTGGCGCGGCCCCGGGCGCACCGGCTCTTGACGGTGCCCTCCGCCACCCCGAGGATGGCCGCGACCTCGGCCACGGCGTAACCCTGCAGGTCCACCAGGATCAGGGCCGCCCGCTGATCCGGCGGCAGGCCGGCGAGGGCGGCCCTGACGACCAACGCCGTGTCATGGTCGAGCACCGGCGCGGCCGGCTCTACGCCGTGCGGGCCGGACCACCCGCCGTGCGGGTCATCCGGCCGGCTGCCATCGGGCAGCGGCACCGTCGGGTGGGCCTGGCGGCGGCGGAGCCGGTCGAGGCAGGCGTTGACCACGATGCGGTGCAGCCAGGTGGTCACCGCGGAGTCGCCCCGGAACCGGGCGGCCGCCCGGTGCGCCGACAACAGGGCGTCCTGCAGTGCGTCGGCGGCCTCTTCGCGGTCCCCGACCGTACGCAGCGCCACCGCCCACAGCCGGTCGCGGTGCCGGCGGAACAACTCGGTGAAGGCGTCCGGGTCACCCTCGGCGTGCGCCCGCAGGAGTTCGGCGTCGCTACCGGCCCGGACCGACCCCGGGGCGGCTGCCGCCGGGCGGGGTACCCGCCCCGCGGCTGGTTGACCCGCCGGTCCGGCCGGCGGGTCGGCGTCGCCTGCCGGGTACCCGTCCGGGGTGTGGCCGGCGCCGCCGGTCACCGCGTCACCTCAGGATCCCTCGACCACGATTTCCTCGACGCCGATCTGGAACTTCCCGTTGCCGTTGGACGGTAGCTGGCTGATCCAGACGAGCAGGAACCGGTACCGGGCCTCGGCGTCGAAGTTCCGGAACAGGATGTTGGGATCGGCGTCCTGGTACACCTCGCCCACCTTCGCGAACTTCTTGGTGATCTCTTCATCGCCCTGGGTGTGGTTCCCGAAGTCCTGATCACCGGTGCGCAGCTCCGCGGTGGCGCCGCTGGCCGACAGCTCGACCTTCACCGACTGCACGGAACGGGGGGCGCCCAGGTCGATCAGGACCCCCATCCCGGATTTGAGGTTGCCGAACTTCGGCGCCTCGTACGCGTCGGTTTCCCAAGCGGTGTTGCGGTTGCTGTCGATGACCTTTTCGGTGCCGCCGACCTCGCCCCGGTCGCCACCCTTCGGGTCGACGATGCGCACCTGGTTGGCCTTCAGCGCGATCGGCTTGGGTTGCGCCGCCGGGGTCTCCCCGTTTTCACTGGGCTGGTTCGGGGTGTTGGTGTCCGGTGCGGTCACCGTCGCCGGCTCGGTGGCCCGCGAGGCCTTGGTGGAGCTGTCGGTGATCGCCCTGATGCCGATGACCAGACCGATCACCGCGATCAGCAGCAGGCAGGCGACGCCGGCCGCGATCTTGCGGGTGGCGCCGCGCGGGGGTTCGCTGGAGTTGCTGCTACGGGCGAAGCGCAGCGGACCGACGTCCTCCAGGTACTGCTGCTCCTCCGCGGCGGCGTCGAGCCGACCCAGTTCGGCGGCGAGCACCTCGGCCGTGGGCACGGCGAGCCGCGGGTCGAGCAGGTCCATGGTCAGGTCGTCGAGGTAGGCGGGGACGCCGGCGCGGACCTGCCGCGGCGCGGCGATCGCCCCGCTGCCGTCGCGGACCGCGTCGGGCAGCGAGGAGACCCCCGCTTCGGCGTGCGGCCAGTGGCCGGTGAGCGCGAAGTAGAGCAGGCCGCCGATGGCCCGTACGTCGGTGGCCGGGGTGTCGGCGTTGTCCGCCCGGGCATCGGCCAGGACCACCCGACCGTCATCGCCGATCAGGGTGGTGCCGGGGTGCACGTTGCCGTGGACCATCCCGGTCGCGTGCACCGCCGCCACGGCGTCGCCGATGCAGCGGGCGATGGCGGTGGCCCGCTCCGGGTCCAGCGGACCGTGCGCGGCGACGACCTCGCGCAGTGCCTCACCGTCGACCCACTCCCGGACCACGTACGCCCGTTGGCCCTCGTCGATGGCGTCGTAGACGCCGACGAGGTGCGGGTGGATCACCCGGCTGGCGGCCACGGCCGCCTGCAGCATTTCCGTCGCCGGCTCGCCGCCCGGGTGGCGCAGCACCACCGCGACCGGCCGGCGCAGCACCACGTCGACACCGCGCCAGACCTGCCGGCCGGCGCTGTCGTTGTTGACGTGCTGCTCAAGCTGGTACCGCTCAGCGAGCAGCTCACCCACCGTGGGAACACCGAAGGTCATGACCGCCGGGGCCGCCTCGGCCATGGCGTCCTGACCTTCGCCGACCTGGGTCACCCGTCCTCCCTCGGTGAGTGTGTGATCGATAGCCCGCTGGCTTCGCTCCGCCGCCGGGTCGCTACGACCGGCGGACATCCTTCACTAGGGTAGGCGCAACATGCACCCGACCAGAGTGACCTTACCTGGCAATCGGAACCTAACGTCATGTCATCATCCCTTGGCAACCCTTCCGGGTCGCCGCCGGTGGGGGGCCCAGCCGTCTCGCCACGTTGTCCACAGCGCGGGTACCCGGTGGAGCGGCAGGTCAGGCACGTTATCCACAGTTTTATCCACAGGCCGCACCGGTCAGCGGCCGATCCGGCGGCGCACCATGGTGACCACATCGGTCACCTCGCGTACGCGTAGGAGCAATGCCGCGCCACCGTACACGGCGCACACCACCACCCCGCCCACCGCGAGGGCGACCAGGTTGTGCAGCCGGCTGGCGCCGGTCGGGTCGCCGCCCAGCACGAGCTGCAGGACGAGCCAGCCCGCCACCGCGGACACCCCGGCGGCCACCAGCACCTTGCCGAAGCTGGCCGCCATCCGCCGGCCGTCGAGCCGGCCGATCCGCGACCGGAGGAACATCGCCGACAGGGCCACGGCCAGCAGGTACGACACGGCGTTGCCGACCATCAGGCCGGCGGCGGTGAACTGGCGGTCCAGCCAGTAGAACAGGGCGACCTGGACGCCGATCCGCAGCGCGACCACCGGGATGTTGATCATCGCGGCGGCCTTCGTGTCGGTCAGCGCGTAGAGCGCGAAGGTGAACAACTGGCTGATCGCGAACGGCACCAGCGCCAGCGCCGCCATCAGCAGCACCAGCGAGGTGGTCAGCGAGTTGTCCCGGTTGTAGGCCCCGTTCTCGAACAGCACGACCGGGATCGGCCCGGACAGCACGGCGTAGCAGACCGCGATCGGGGCGAGCACCGCCGCGGCCATCCGGCTGCCCTGCGACAGGTCGGCGGAGAGCTCGGCGAACCGGCCGTCGGCGGCGGCCGCGCTCATCCGCGGCATCAACGCCGTGATGATCGAGACGGCCACGATCCCGTGGGCCATCATCAGCAGGAGGAAGGCGGCGTTGTAGATCAGCGGCCCGGCGTTCGTGCCCGCGCCGCTGGCCTCGTTGAGCAGCCGCATCAGCACGAGGACGCCGACCTGGCTGACGGCCACGTAACAGAACACCCAGCCGCCGAGCCGGCCCAGCTCGGCGAGCCCCAGAGCGCGGAAGTCGAAGCGCCACCGCCAGCGGAAGCCCACCCGGCGCAGGGCGGGCCACAGGCCGATGGCCTGGACGATGACGCCCAGCAGCGTCCCGCCGCCGATCACCGCGATCCGACCGGGCGTCATCTGCTGCGGCTGGATCGCCGTGGCGCCGAACAGCGCGATGTAGAGCCCGCCCGCGCCGATCACCACGAGGTTGTTGAGGATCGGCGTCCACATCGGGGCCGCGAAGTGCCCCCGGGTGTTCAGGATCCCGCTGAACAGGGCGGACACCCCGGAGAAGAACATGATCGGCAGCATCAGGTACGACAGGTTGGTGACCAGCTCGCGGAAGGCCTCGGGCTTGTTCGCGCCGGCGTACAGGACCGCCAGCACCGGGGCGGCGAACACCGTCAACACGGTGGCCACCCCGAGCGTGAGCACGGTGAGGGTGAGCAGCCGCTGGGTGTACGCCTCGCCGCGGTCCGGGTCGGAACCCCGCCGGCGCACCAGCACGGGGATGACAACGCTGGTCAGAATGCCGCCGAGCAGCAACTCGTAGACCATGCCGGGGAAGAGTTGGGCGGTGGCGTACGCGTCGCCGACTAGGTACCCACCGAGCGCGGCGACGATCACCGCCGTGCGGGCGAAGCCGGTCAACCGACTGATCAGGCTCAGCACGGCCATCATCGCGCTGTTGCCGGCCGCGTCGTCGTCCGGCTCGTCCGGCTCGCCGGGCGGCGGGCCGGGCACCGGCGGCGTGGTGGGTCCGGACGGCTCGCCACCGACCGGGTCGAGCGGGCTCACCGCCCCGGTCGCCAGGGCGTCGGCAGGGGCCCCGTCGTCACCGCGCGCCGCGTTCACGCTGCGGTACAGGCCGCCGCTCATCCCAGCCTCCCGAGGGTGTGCCCGGGCTACCCGCCCGACCAGCAGTGTCCGACCTTAGTACCCGGCGCCCCGCCGGCCGTCGACCGGACGCCATGATCACGGGTTGGCCAGCGCGCTGACCAGACTCCCCGGCTGGACGCCGGCCAGGGTCTCCACCACCCACCCGGCCTCCAGGGCGACCACCGGTCCGGTCAGGGCGTCGAGCACGGTCGGGTGGTCGCAGCCGGCCCGCTCCAGCGCCGCCGCCAGCGCCGGCACGCCACTCAGGTCACCGCTGACGCAGATCCGCCGGGCCAGCGGCAACAGGGATGCCGTGGTGTACCAGTCGGCCTGGCGCAACCGGGCCAGCCGGATGCCCGCCTGCCGTACCAGTTCGGCCAGGCCGGTGGCCGGGAACCGGGCCCCACCGCGGACGGCCGCCGGGGTGCACGCCGGGGGGTCGAGGAGGTAGGCGATGTCATCGTCGGTGAGAACCCGGTCGGACGGTTGCTCCGGCCGCGGCCACCACTGGTCGGCGGCGAACAGCGGCAGCGGCGGCTGCTCGGGCAGGACGGCGGCCACCGGGGTCACCTCCCGGCGCAACGAGCGGTACGCCGCCCCGAGCAGCGCCCCGGCGAGCCGGGGGTCGTCGTCGGTGGTGATCGGGGCGAACGGCGCCAACAGTGCCACCGGTAGGCCCGGGTGCGGCAGGGTGGGGTCGTCGAGGGCGAGCACCCGGCCGATCAGGTCGAGTTCCGCGCAGCGCAGCACCGCCGGCATCGGTCGGCCCGGCCCGGCACCGGCCAGGTGCACCGGTTCGCTGGCGGTCGGCTGCCGCAGGCTCAGGCAGTGCCCGCCACCGGTCAGCTCCAGGTCGAGGACGAGTCCGTACCCGCCGGCTACCGGAAACGTCACCCGCAGCTCGTCCGCGCCGTCGCCCACTCCCGGGCCGCCGCCGCGCGTGGCGTCGCCGCCCGCCGATCGACCGCCGTCCGCACCGGGGCCGCCGTCGGCCGTGAGGTAGGCGGCCCAGAAGTCGGGGTCCGCGCAGCGGTCGCGCAACGCTTCGGAGATCGGCACAGGCGCCCATCCTGCCCGCTTCGCCCACCGCACACCACGACCGATACGCTGGGCGTCCCATGTCCGAGACCACCGCTCCCGCCACGCCGGCCGCCACCGACCGCCGCGAGCTGACCGCCGCCCAACGTAACGCGGTCGCCGAACTGCTGCGGGTCTCCCCCGTCGCCGACGAGCTCGGCCGGCGGTTCGCCCGGGCCGGGCACGAGTTGCACCTGGTCGGGGGGTCGGTGCGGGACGCGCTGCTCGGCCGACTCGGCGACGACCTTGACTTCTGCACCGACGCGCGACCCGAGCAGACCCTGAAGATCATCAAGGGGTGGGCCGAGTCGATCTGGGAGACCGGACGGGAGTTCGGCACGATCGGCGCGCAGCGCCAGGGGCTGCGGCTGGAGATCACCACGTTCCGGGCCGAGGCGTACGACGGGATCAGCCGCAACCCGGTCGTCCGGTACGGCAACAACCTGCTCGACGACCTGCGCCGGCGCGACTTCACGATCAACGCGATGGCGGTCAGCCTGCCGGGGCACGCCTTCACCGACCCGTACGGTGGCCTGGACGACCTGGCCGCCCGGGTGGTCCGTACCCCCGGCACGCCGCAGGAGTCGTTCGGGGACGACCCGTTGCGGATGCTGCGCGCGGCCCGCTTCGCCGCCCAGTTGGGTTTCGTCGTGCGACCCGACGTGCTCACCGCGGTCACCACGATGGCCGCCGACCTCGACCGGATCACGGCGGAACGGATCCGCGACGAGTTCACCAAGCTGCTCTGCGGTGCCGACCCGGTGGGCGGGCTGCGGCTGCTGGTCGACACCGGCCTGGCCGACAGGTTCCTGCCGGAACTGTCCGGGCTGAAGCTGGAGATCGACGAACACGCGCAGCACAAGGACGTGTACGAGCACACCCTGACCGTGGTGTCGAACGCCGTCCGGCTGGAGGGCGACTCCGGTCCGGACTTCGTGCTGCGGATGGCCGCGCTGATGCACGACGTCGGCAAGCCGGCGACCAAGGCGATCGGCGCCGATCGGCGGGTCAGCTTCCACCATCACGAGGTGGTCGGTGCCCGGCTCACCAAGCAGCGGATGAAGGCCATGAAGTACCCGAAGGACGTCACCTCCGACGTGGTCGAGCTGGTGGCCCTGCACCTGCGTTTCTACGGGTACGGTCGCGGCGAGTGGACGGACTCCGCGGTGCGTCGCTACGTGACCGACGCCGGCCCGCTGCTGTCCCGGTTGCACAAGCTGACCCGTTCCGACTGCACCACCCGCAACCGGCGCAAGGCGGCGGCGCTGTCCGCCGACTACGACGCCCTGGAGGAGCGGATCGCGCGGATCGCCGAGGCGGAGGACCTCGCCCGGGTACGCCCCGACCTCGACGGCAACGCGATCATGGAGCTGCTCGGCGTACCCCCGGGCCCGGTCGTCGGTGCCGCCTGGCGGCACCTGAAGGACGTGCGGCTGGAACGCGGGCCGCTGAGTCGCGACGAGGCCGAGGCCGAGCTGCTGCGCTGGGCCCGCGACCGGAACCAGACCCCGGACCGGTAGCCCGAGCGCGCCCCGGCCCCCAGGGGGCGGCCGGCGCGCGGCGGTGAACGCTTGCCACGCCGCAATATGGTGTGGCGAACGGTCGTCGGCGCACGCGGGGGCGACATGATCGATAGTCGGACTTCAATTCCGCGGTCCGGGCGGCACCAGTCGGGCCGGTACCGGTCCGGGCGGCACCGCCCGGGGTGGTCGCGGTGGCCCGAGCTGCCGTTCCTGGCGGGCTTCGTCGTCCTGACCGCGTTGCTGGCCGGTGGCGCGTTGCTCGATGTCGACCTGGCCGTTCGTGACTGGTGCGACAGCCACCGCCCCGAGTGGGCGCGGCTGGTCGCCCGCGGGCTCAACTTCGCCGGGTCGGCGAGCCTGCTCGCCGGGGTGCTGCTGGTGGCGGCCGGTGTGGTCGGCTTCCGCCGGCGCAGCGTCCGGCCGGTGCTGCGGGTGCTGGTGACGCTCGCGGCGAGCTACCTGGTGGTGGTACCGATCAAGATGCTCACGGACCGGGCCGCTCCGCATTCGCCCCGGGCGCACGCCGTCGAGTTGTTCACCAACGACCTCGGCTGGTCGTACCCGTCGGGCCATGTGTTCAACACCGTGATCTGGTATCCGGTGCTGGCCGCCCTGCTCGGCGCGCTGCTGCGGCGGCCGGTCGCCGACCGTACCCGACGATTGATCAGGGTGGTGCCGGTCGTCGTGGTCTGCGGCACCGTGACGTACCTGGGGTTCCACTGGCTCACCGACGCGGTCGCCGGACTGCTGCTCGGTGTGGTCGTCGACCGGGCGCTGGCCCGGGTCCCCTGGGAGGAGGCCGGCAGCGACGGTCCCGTCCGCCGGTCCGGCCCGACCGGCCCCTGAGAACGGCGCCCACGGCGAAAGCGTCGCACGGCACCGGCGGGCGACAATGGTGCGATGCGCTGGAGCGTGTTGGACTCCCCCATCGGCGAGCTGTCCGTCGCCGTCGACGAGGTCGGCGTGTGCGGGGTGCGGTTCGGCGCCGTCGCCGTACCTTCGCCGGCCGACGGGCATGATGCGGCCGGCGGGGATCGCCGGGCGGTCGGAGATGGCCGGGCGGTCGGAGATGGCCGGGCGGTCGGGGATGGGCCGGCAGTCGACCCGGCCGATGGACATGACCGGGCGGTGCGGGAGCTGCGCGGTTATTTCGCCGGTGAGCTGACCGATTTCTCGGTGCCGCTGTCGGTCCGCGCCGGCTCGGAGTTCGAAAGGGCGGTCTGGGCCACGCTGAGCCGCATCCCGTACGGCGACATGTGGACGTACGGCCAGGTCGCCGCCGCCGTGGGTGACCGGGGCGCGGCCCGGGCGGTGGGGGTGGCCTGCAACCGCAACCCGATCCCGGTGATCGTGCCGTGTCACCGGGTGGTCGGCGCCGGCGGCAAGCTCGTCGGCTTCGGTGGTGGACTACCCCGCAAGCGGCAGCTGCTGGAGCTGGAGGCCCGGGTGGCGCTGCAACGGGCCTGGTCCTGAGGCACATCGCCGCCGGGTGGGACGGCGACCTGGGAAAAGGTGTGGGGCCGGACCAGATCGGCCCGGCCCCCCACGTCGTGGTCGACGCCTCAGCGTTCGACGCCTCAGCGTTCGACGTCACCCCTGATGAACGCCTCGACCGCCGCGTGCGCGTCGTGGTCGGAGTACTGCTCCGGGGGCGACTTCATGAAGTACGACGACGCCGAGAGGATCGGGCCCCCGATACCCCGGTCGAGGGCGATCTTCGCCGCCCGGACGGCGTCGATGATCACGCCGGCCGAGTTCGGTGAGTCCCACACCTCCAGCTTCAGCTCCGCGCTGAGCGGGACGTCGCCGAAGGAGCGGCCTTCCAACCGGATGTACGCCCACTTGCGGTCGTCCAGCCACGGCACGTGGTCGGACGGCCCGATGTGCACGTCGCCCTTGGTCATCTCGTGCGGGATCTGGGAGGTCACCGACTGGGTCTTGGAGATCTTCTTCGACACCAGCCGGGTGCGCTCCAGCATGTTCATGAAGTCCATGTTGCCGCCGAAGTTGAGCTGGTACGTGCGCAGCAACTCGACGCCGCGGTCCTCGAACAGCTTGGCCAGCGCGCGGTGCACGATGGTGGCGCCGACCTGGCTCTTGATGTCGTCACCGACGATCGGCAAGCCGGCGTCGGTGAACTTCTGCGCCCACACCGGGTCGGAGGCGATGAAGACCGGCAGCGCGTTGACGAACGCGCAACCGGCGTCGATCGCCGCCTGGGCGTAGAACTTGTCCGCGTCCTCGGATCCCACCGGCAGGTAGGAGACCACCACGTCCACCCGGGCGTCGCGCAGCGCCTGCACCACGTCGACCGGTGCGGCGTCGGACTCCTCCACGATCTCGCGGTAGTACTGGCCGAGCCCGTCGTGGGTCGGGCCGCGCTGCACCGTCACGCCGGTCGGCGGCACGTCGCAGAACTTGATGGTGTTGTTCTCGCTGGCGACGATCGCTTCGGCGAGGTCCATGCCGACCTTCTTGGCGTCCACGTCGAAGGCCGCGACGAAGGTCACGTCCGATACGTGGTAGTCACCGAAGGTCACGTGCATGAGACCGGGGACGCGGTCGTTGGGGGCGGCGTTGCGGTAATACTCCACGCCCTGGATCAGGGACGAGGCACAGTTACCGACACCGACGATGGCGACGCGGACGGAGCCCATCGCGTTTGCCTCCTTCTTCTTCATGACGGCCGCTCCGTCTCGTTCCTGGCTATTGCAGGCGGAGGCGGGTCGTACTCAGGGGTGGGTTGGCGCCCGGGGGCGCGGTTGTCGTCCGCCGTGAGGGTGGAGACGGTCGGTGGCCGGCCGCAGCGCTCGTTGGCGATGAGCTCCTCGAGCCAGCGGACCTCGCGCTCGCAGGCGTCGAGGCCGTGGCGTTGCAGTTCCAGGGTGTACGCGTCGAGGCGTTCGGTGGCGCGGGCCAGCACGTCACGCAGGCCCTCCCGGCGCTCCTCGATGCGCCGCCGCCGGCCCTCGAGGATGCGCAGCCGGGTCGCCCGGTCGGTACGGGAGAAGAACGCGAAATGGACGCCGAACCCGGCGTCGTCGTACGTTTCCGGGCCGGTCTGGGCGAGGAGGTCGGCGAACCGCTCCTTGCCCTCAGCGGTGATCTTGTAGACCACCCGGCCGCGTCGGCTGGTCAGCGGCGGGACCTGCTCGGCGGTGGGCAGAGCCTCGCCGGCCTCACTGATCCAGCCGGCGGTGTGCAACTTGCGCAAGGTGGGGTAGAGAGTGCCGTAGCTGATGGCGGCCCGGATGGCGCCCAGCTTGGCGGAGAGTTGTTTGCGCAGCTCGTAGCCGTGCATCGGAGACTCCTGGAGCAGGCCCAGGATGGCGAGCTCAAGCATGTCGCCTCCTTGATCCGTTCCGGGTCCGGTGGTGCTCCGCGACCGCGATGTATCGGCCCGATACATCGCTACGCTAGAACGATTAACCGATCATCGCAAATGCTGTGGCAACTAGTCGCCGCTTCGTCAGCGGGCAACTACATTGCGTGACGGTGTTCGCGACGGTCGAGGGAACCGCGTACTCTTTCGGCCATGCGTACGCAGCGACAGGTGGTGGACTACTCGCTTCAGAAGAGGGCGCTGCTGCGCGACGTCCACGCCGGCCGGGTCGGTACGTACGAGGTGTGCGATGCCTCTCCCTATCTGAAGAACGCGGCCCGGTTCCACGGCGAGCCGACGGATGAGCGCTGCCCCATCTGCCGGCGGGAAAACCTCACCTACGTGCACTACATCTACGGCGACGAGCTGAAGCAGTCCGCCGGGCAGGCCCGTAAGCTGGCCGAGCTGCCCGGGCTGGCGATGACACTGCGTGAATTCCAGGTCTACGTCGTCGAGGTCTGCCGGTCCTGTGCGTGGAACCACCTGGTCGAGCAGTTCCTGCTCGGACGCGACGGCTTCGACGGCGACGGTGCCGGCGACGGCGACGCGATGGCCGCCTCGGCCGGCCGGTCGACGGCCACCGGACGGGCCACCAGCAGCGCCGGAACGGCCACCCGGCGGCGGCGCGAGGCGCGGCGGTGACCGCGGCGCACCCGTGTGAGCTGGCTCCGGACCACGATTTCTTCGCTCGACCGGTGATCGATCCGACCTTAGAATCCGTTCTTCTTGATGTGATGACCGCGGTGTGTGCTCCAGCGCTCCAGGTCTCCGTTGGTGACGAAGGCCAGGGGAGCCCGATGGGCCTCCTGGCACGCGTTCCCGCGATCGGCAGGGTGTGACGAATGAATCCGTACGGTGATCCGAATTCTGTGCGCGGCCGGGCCCAGGTGCCTGGGCCCGTCGGCGCTCCCGGGCCGGATGACGATGCCGCCTTCCCGGTGCATCGCGCCGCTGGCCACGGCCGGGCTTCGGTCGGCAGTGCCTCGGTTCGGCCCCCGGGCGGGTCGCCGGCGGTCGGCGCGGCACGGGTCGGACGGGCCGGCGTGCCCCGCCCCGGTGGCGACGATGACGGATACCCCGGTGCCCGTGGCGCCGCCGGCCGGGCCACCGTCGGCCGCGCCGTGGTGCGCCCGGTGTCGCCCGCCGGCCCCGGCGAGGCCGGTCCGGAGCTGGGCGCCCCGATCCGTGGCGCCAAGTCGCCGTCGGCGGCCAAGCGGGCCAAGAAGCGGCGTCGGGCCAACTGGTTGATCGGTTCGCTCGCCGTGCTGGTCATCCTGGCCGGCTCCAGCGTGATGGCGTTCACCTACTACTACGACAAGGTCCCGGCGGCCGACTACACCGAGCTCGAGACCACCACCATCACGTACGCCAACGGCAGGCAGCTGGCCAAGATCGGCGAGCAGAACCGGACGATCGTGCCGGCGGACAAGATCTCCCCCGTGGTGACGAACGCGGTGATGGCCGCCGAGGACAAGAACTTCATGGACCACGGCGGCATCGACCTCAAGGGCATCGCCCGCGCCGCCTGGAACAACATCTCCGGTGGTTCCACCCAGGGCGCCTCGACCATCACCCAGCAGTACGCCCGGCACGCGGCGGACCTGAACGAGATCAGCGTCGGCCGCAAGGTCCGCGAGGCGATGTTGTCCCGCAAGATCGAAGCGGACATGACCAAGCAGGAGATCCTAGGCAAGTACCTCAACGCCATCTACTTCGGCCGCGGGGCGCACGGTGTGGAAGCCGCCGCGCAGGCGTACTTCAAGAAGTCGGTGCTGACCCCGCCGGGTAAGGATCGCGCCCTGACGGTGGAGGAGGCGGCGGTTCTCGCTTCGGTGATCAAGCAGCCGGAGTTCGACCCGAGCACCGGCCACAAGGGCTACGACCCCCAGGTGAACCCGGAGGGCGCGAAGGAGCGGTGGGCCTACACCCTCGGCAACATGCAGGAGAAGGGCTGGATCACCCCGGACCAGCGGACCAACGCGAAGTACCCGAAGGTCGAGAGGTACGACCCGAAGAAGGACTGCGCGACCGGGTGTGTCGGCAAGACCCCACAGGGCAACATCGTCAACCGGGTGAAGGAAGAGCTCACCGCGATGGGGATCCCGTGGGAGAAGGGTGGTTACAAGATCACCACGACGATCGACCCGAGGGCGCAGGACGCCGCGCAGAACGCCGCCCAGAATCGCCAGGTCGGGTCGCCGATGAACAAGCTGCCGAAGAACTACCGCGCGGCTCTGGTCGCGGTGGAGCCGGAGACGGGTCGGGTGCTCGCCTACTACGGCGGGGACGACGGCACTGGAACCGACTTCGCCGGTCTGAACGAGGTGGACGGCAAGATCTTCGGCGGGCACCCGCCGGGCTCGTCCTTCAAGACCATCACGCTGGCGGCCGGGCTCAAGGAGGGCTACTCCTTCGAGAGCCGCTGGGACGCGACGAAGAAGACCGAGGACGGCAAGGAGATCAACAACGCCGGTCGGAAGATCCCCTGCGGCAAGTCGTGTGACCTCGAACGATCCACCGTGCAGTCGTACAACTTCGCGTTCTACTGGCTGGCCGACCAGGTCGGGGTGGACAAGGTGCTGGCCGCCGCGAAGAGCGCCGGCATCACCTCCATGTGGAACGACAAGGGCGATTACCTCGACCTGACCAAGGAGAATCTCGCCAACGGGAAGTCCAAGCTCGGTATCGACAACCAGGTGGGGTTCGGTCAGTACGCGGTGACCGTGCTGGACCAGGCCAACGGGATGGCCACCCTCGCCAACCGCGGGAAGTACATCAAGGCGCACTTCGTCAAGACCGTCGAGGAGAAAGACCTGACCGGGGTCTGGCGCAAGCGGGGCGGCGAGCAGCTGAAGCCCAGGGAGGCGTTCCCCGCCGCCGAGATGGACAACCTGAACGGCGTCCTGCAGAAGGTCCCGGCCGTCGGCAACGACCAGTTGCGCGGCGGGCGACCGGCCGCCGGGAAGACCGGCACCTGGGAATTCGACAAGAAGGACAACGCGCACGCCTGGATGATCGGCGCTACCCCGCAGATCGCCTCGGCGGTCTGGGTCGGCGGCGAGAAGGGCGGCGCGATCAAGGAGCGCGATGGTAGCCCGATGGGCG
>DASVVF010000980.1:0-1990 GCA_036386695.1 Catenuloplanes sp.
CGCCACCGGGCCGGAAGTCGCGACCGGGCCGGTGTCGCGGTCGACGGCGGCGGGCAGGGGCAGCCGGGCCCATCGGATCCGGCGCAGCAACCGGTCGAGCAGCAGCCCCAGCACCAGCCCGGCGATCGAGTCGGTGACCCAGTGGAAGCCCAGATAGACCGTGCTGCCGAGGACCAGCACGGACGGGGCGATCCGCAGCCACCGGCGCACCGCCGGGCCCAGCCAGGGGGCCAGCAGCAGCGTGAGCACGCCGTACCAGACCACGGTGTTGACCAGATGCCCGGACGGGTAGGACAGGCTGTACTCCCCCGGCGGGAGGGTGTTGAACAACTCGACCCGGTCGGGCAACAGCGAGGCGGGAGCGGCCCGGTCGGTCCACAACTTCAGCGGCAGGATCGCCGCCCCGGTGAGGACGAACGCCGCGACAACCGGCAACCCGGGCCGCACGGTGCGCTGCCGCACCGCCAGGACCGCCGCGACGAGCAGGCAGAGGGCGGTCAGCGGGCCGCCGTTGCCGAGCAGGTTGACCCCACGGGCCAGCCAGTAGCCGACGGTGGGGCGGTGCTGCGCGCACCAGTCGCGTACGGCGGTGTCCAGGTCGAGCAGCAGGCCGTTGGCCAGGGCGACGGTCAGTCCGACGAACGCGCCGACGAGCACCACGTCGAACCACCAGCCGGCCGGACGGACGGCCGGCGGGTCGGCTCCGCCGGGCCGTACCGCCGGGGTGTCGCGCATGGTCACACCGTACCGGCGCACCCGGCGGGCGCGGAGCGGGCCGGGCGGCTTGCCGGCATCCGGCTCCATGTCCGGTTTAGCGGGGTAACTGCGGGTCAGGTGCGCTGGGTATCCGCTCTCCGGTGTGTAACCAGCCACGGTCGGCAACGCGGACGGCGTCCAGGCGGCATGCTTGTCCCGTGCGCATCACCTCCGCCCTGGTCGACCCCACGCTGCTCGACCTGCCCTGGTCGACGCCGCTGGAGGAGTGGCCGGCCGCCCACCTGGTGGCCCTGCCCCAGGGGATCTCCCGGCACGTTGTCCGGTTCGTCCGGCTCAACGACACCGTGTACGCGGTGAAGGAGACTGCCGAACGGGTGGCCGAGCGCGAGTACGACCTGCTGCGCGCGCTGGAACGGATCGACTTCCCGGCCGTCGAGGCGGTGGCGATCGTGGCGGACCGGCACGCCCCGGACGGCGAGCCGCTCGACCCCGTGCTGATCACCCGCCACCTGCAGTTCTCCCTGCCGTACCGGGCCTTGTTCTCACACCTGCTGCGACCGGAGACGATGAACCGGTTGCTCGACGCCCTGGCGGCGTTGCTCGTCCGGATGCACCTGACCGGATTCTTCTGGGGGGACTGCTCGCTGTCCAACACGCTGTTCCGGCGCGACGCCGGCGCGTTCGCCGCCTACCTGGTCGACGCCGAGACCGGCGCCCTGCACAGCCGGCTGTCCAACGGGCAGCGCGGCGAGGACGTGGAGATCGCCCGGGTCAACATCTTCGGCGAGTCGCTCGACCTGCAGGCCGCCGGGCTGCTGCACGAGTCGATCAACCCGGAATTGGTGGTCGACGACATCGTCGGACGCTACGAACGGCTGTGGCACGAGGTCACCTACGAGCAGCAGGTCGGGCGGGACTCCCGGCACGACATCGACGGTCGCATCCGGCGGCTGAACGAGCTGGGCTTCGATGTCGCCGAGGTGTCGCTCTCCGTCGAGGACGGCGGCCAGGCCTACCGGGTACGCCCCAAGGTCGTCGACGCCGGCTACCACACCCGCCGGCTGCTGCGGCTGACCGGGCTGGACGTGGAGGAGGAGCAGGCGCGTCGGATGCTCAACGACCTCGACGCCTACCGCGCCGAGAGTGACCTGACCGACGAGCAGCAGGCCGCACACCGGTGGCTGACCGAGGTGTTCGAGCCGGTGGTCCGCGCGGTGCCGGCGCACCTGCGCCGCAAGCTCGAACCACAGGAGCTGTTCTCCCAGATCATCGA
>DASVVF010000981.1:0-2438 GCA_036386695.1 Catenuloplanes sp.
CCACCAAGTAGCGACCACAGTGGACGACCCCCGGCCGGGCGGCTCAGCCGTCCCGGCCGGGGGGCTCCCCGGGGTAACGGGCGCCGAGTGATTTCACGTCGCCGGCGAGTTTTGCCAGCAGCACGGCCCTCCGATCCGCGCGATCACGACCCGGGCGGTAGCCCGGTCGGCGTACCCGGGGTAATGCCGCCGTCCCGGGCGCCGTCAGTGAGTACGGTGTGAACGAGCTCAGCCTGCTCGTCGAAGGCAGCGGGTGAGGCGGTGGCCCTGCCATGCCTCGCGTTGTGTCTCGACGAGCCGGGCGATGGCCGCCAGCCGTCTAGGTTCGGACCATCGTCTGTTGAAGGAGGGCGCATGTCGATCAGTGTCGTCATCGGGTACCACAGCGACTACGGCCACACCCCACGCCAGGCGCGAGCCGTCGCGTCCGGTGCGGCATGAGCACTCGGCTCACCCGGCTGCTCGGCGCTGAGGTCCCGATCATCCAAGGCCCCTTCGGCGGCGGCCTGTCGAGCGTCGCACTCACCGCCGCGGTGAGCGGCGCCGGCGGCCTCGGCTCGTTCGGCGCGAATCACCTGGACCCCGACGCCATCACGGACCTCGTCGCCGAACTGAGGGCGGCGGTGCCCGCGAACCGGCCGTTCAACGTGAACCTGTGGGTGCCGCATCCGCAGGAGGCGGCTCTGCGTCCGGCGCCCGCCGACTTCGAACGGCTCCGGCCGATCTACGACCGCCTCGGTATACCGGCGCCGACCGCGTACACGCCGCCCCCAGCCTTCGACGATCAGGTGGACGCGTTGCTGGCGGCGCAGCCACCGGTGATCAGTTTCGTCATGGGAACGCCGTCGGCCCGGGTGGTGGCCGAGGCGCGTCGCCGCGGCATCGTGACGATCGGCACCGCCACCACCGTCGACGAAGCAGCGGCCGTCGAAGCCGCCGGACTGGACGTCGTGGTGGCCTCCGGCAGCGACGCCGGAGGGCATCGGGGCGCCTTCCTGCGGCCGGTCACCGAGTCGCTGGTCGGCACGTTCTCGCTCATTCCGCAGGCCGTCGACGCCGTGGACATCCCGGTCGTCGCAGCCGGCGGGATCGCTGACCATCGCGGCGTCACGGCGGCACTTGCCCTCGGCGCCGCGGGCGTACAGGTCGGCACCGGCTTTCTGGCGACGGCGCAATCCGGCGCCAGCCCGGTCCACAAAGCGGCACTCACCGGTCCTGACGCCCGGGTGACCGTACTCACCCGGCTCTTTTCCGGCCGGGCCGCGCGGGCGATCATCAACCCACTGATCCGGGAGCTCGCGGCCGAGGAAGCGAACGTGCCGGCGTACCCCGTCCAGAACGCGCTCATGCAGCCGCTGCGCCGAGCCGCCGCCGCGCGCGACGACTCACGATACGTCAACCTCTGGGCCGGGCAGGCAGCGTCGCTGTCGCGGCCGGTGACCGCGCAGGAGTACCTGGCCGGGCTGGTAATGGGGGCGCTACCAGCACCCGGAACACGGTGGCCATCGTCACGGCCGTCGCGGGGGACCGATCCTGGTGGGAACTGATACGGCCGGGACCCGTCGCGCGGACGGATCCCGGCCGATGACGCCGGACGGCGGGTGGTGCCTGCCCGTCAGGCGATGGGGTAGGCCACGATCGAGTCGATGAAGAACGTGCCGGTGCCGGCCGCGCCGCCGACGTAGATGGACAGTTGGCCGACCTGGGTCAGGTCGAGCGGCCCCGGCTGGCCCCACGGCGGCACCCGGAACTGGTCGAACGGCAGCGTCACGATGCCCGGCGTGGTGCTGGTCGGTGTGTAGCTGGTCTCCCAGAACACCCCGGCGGCCTGGAACTGGATCGTCATGGCCCGACCGACCTCACCCGGCTTGAGCCAGAAGCGCAGCCCCCGGTCGGCCGACCAGTCCTGCGGGGTGGCGAAGGAGCGGCTCACCCCGGCGTACCCGGCGGTGCCGATCGTGTAGTTCACCGCCATGGCCGGCGCGACGTCGGCGTTGGTGTTGTCCAACGACACCGTCATCGGGTCTCCGCCGGTGTTGCGCACGTACGCCGCGCGCAGGTTGTCGTCGGAGCCCTCGTACCCGCTGAAGTCGTCGACCGGAAGCGGCATCGTGGCCGGGTCGAATGTCGTGAACGACGCCCCGGCGTTCGTGGCGGCCGTGGTCCCGGCGATGTTCGTCGCGGTGACCCGCCAGTAGTAGGTGGTGTTCGGCCGCAGTTTGTCCGCCACGGCGAAGCTGGTGTCCCGCAGCCCCGACACGTTGATCACCGGGTTGCTCAGGTCGGCGTTGGTGGACACCACCAGCGAGTAGTGGCCGGCCCGGGCCGCCGGGGCCCAGGACAGGCGCGGAGCGAGCCCCACCAGGGTCGCGCCCGGCGCCGGCGCCTGCTGGACGAACGCCGACGGCACCCGCGCCGGACGCGCCGGCCCGTACAGG
>DASVVF010000982.1:0-2741 GCA_036386695.1 Catenuloplanes sp.
GTACAGCCGGTACGTGCCCGCCGAAGGGACCTCGGCGTAGAAGGTGACGTCCGGGCCCGCGGCGGTGCGTCCGTCGCCCGGCGCACCGTCGGGATGCACGTGCAGGTACGCCAGGTCGCCGTCGCGCAGCGCCACCAGGTGACCGTATGCGCCGAGGTACGGCTGCAGGTCGGTGACCGGCCTGCCGTCCCGGCTGACCGTCAGGGTCACCTTCGAGGAGCTGCCCGGCAGCAGGTCGCCGTCGAGGGTGACGGTGTAGCCGTCCACGGTGGCGGTACGTGCCGGGGACGGCAGAGCCACCGGCTGGTAGTTGCCCGGGGCCGGCACGTCGACGCCCAGGGTCAGGCCCTGCTGGCGGCCGGCCGGCTGGAAGTCGGCGAACACCCGGTACTGCCCGGGCGCGGCCACGGCGAGCGGGATCGACCAGGTGCCGTCGGCGGCGAGGGTGGGGTGCACGTGCTGGAAGCCGGCCAGGTCCCGGCGCACCACGATCAGGTGCAGTTCCTTGTCGTGGCTGGTGGTGTACCGGGTCACCGGCGCGTCGTCCGGGCCGAGGATCCGGAACCGGAACGGTGTGGCGGCGCTGGTGCTCAGGCTGCTCGACACCGGGGCCAGCCGGTAGCCGTCTTGGCTGACCTGCAGACCGGCCGGGACGGGGGCGTCTGCCGTGTTCGGGCTGCCGGCGGTCGGCCCGTCATGGGTGGTGGAGTGGGCGGCCGGGGCGGCGCCGGTGGGCCTGGCGATGCTGCCCAGGCCCACGGAGGCGGCGAAGACGACCGCCAGCCCGAGCGCGTAGCCGCCCAGCTTGATGAGGGGTTGCATGGTCACCTCACAACTTCGTAGCCCGCCTCGTCGACGGCGGCGGCGACCGCCGCGTCGTCGAGGGGCTGGCCACTGGTCACGGTCACCGCGCCGCTGGACAGGTCGACCTGCACGTCGGTGACGCCCGGAAGCTGCTTGATCTCCGAGCCGACGGAGTTGACGCAGTGCGAGCAGGTCATCCCGGTAACCGTGTAGGTCTTGGTTTCCATGAGCGTCTCCTCGTTCAGCCACTCCGGGTGGCGTCCCTGAAGGGCGGTGCCGGTGTCGGCCGCCCCAACCTTCTACCCCGAAGCCTACACCATACCCCCCGGGGGTACCAACGGGATGGCGGTGAGGGCCGCCACATGACTTCCCTGGCGGCGCAACGTCCCGGTCGGGGTGGTCGGCTGGGGGTGCGCTCCGTGAGGTAGCGGCTCCCCGCTGCCCGTGGTGTCTCCGTGGTCATGGTCTCGACGCAGGTTGGGCGACGGGAGGTGGCATTTCGGCGGTCCGCGCAGGGCGTCCGGGGGTGTGGTCGCTGGTTCAGCCGCGCTTCATCAGTCGCCCGACGGCGGCCATCATCTCGGTGGCCATCTCGTCGGCGCGCCCCTCCGCGGCGCCCTCGTGCATACAGTGCCGGGCGTGGCCGTCGAGCAGCCCCAGGGCCACCTTGTCCAGCGCGGCCTGGATGGCGGAGATCTGGGTCAGCACGTCGATGCAGTAGCGGTCGTCCTCGACCATGCGCTCGATGCCGCGCACCTGGCCCTCGATGCGGCGCAGCCGGGACTGGAGCTGGTCTTTGGACGCGGTGTAGCCGCGCGTGGTCGTGGGGGTCGCCATACCCCCCAGCGTACCCACCCCCGGGGGGTATCTGCGGCGGGCGGACGGTCGGCCCCGGCCCGGCAACGGCAACGGCTAGCCGGGGTCCGCCGCGGACGGTGATCGCGGTGGCGCCGACCGTCGCGCCCGAGCTCCCGCCGATGCGGACGGCGCCCGGCGCTCGCGACGCCGGACCACCCGCGCGCCGACCAGACCCAGCACCGCGAGCGCGACAGCGGCGGCCACGGAGCCGGCGAAGGCGGGCGTGCCGGGAGACAGGGCGTTGGCGCCCAGGCTCGCGAAGACGATCGTGCTCGGGGCGATGCCGATGACGGTGGCCAGAAGGTACCTCGACAGCGGCACCGCCGTGACACCGAACGCGTAGCTGACCAGGCCGAAAGGGGCGATCGGCAGCAGGCGCAGAACGAGGACCCCAAGCAGCCCCCGGCGGTGCAGGAACGCGTTCAGGCCGGCGGCGTGGCGGCGGGATGCCACGAAGTCGTACCCGAGACAGCGCCCGACGGCGAAGGCGGCGACGGCGCTGATGAGCGCTCCCAGCATGACGTAGCCCGCACCGGCCCAGAGCCCGAAAGCCATCCCCGCGGCCGCCGCGAGCACCGAGCGGGGGATCATCGCGGCGAGCAGGGCGGCCGTACCCCCGACGATCAATAGCGGGGCGAACGCGCCGGCGCCCCGGATGGTCCCGGCCAGCTCGGCCCCGTCCGGCAGCGCGCCGGCCAGGCCCGCCGCGACCAGGGCCAGCAGCAGCGCCACCAGGCACACGAACCGCCACACCGGGGGGAACCTGACCATCAGCCCATGATGTCAGCCGGAAACGCCCCTGATGGAACACCCGTCGAGGCTCTCCGAACCGGTGCCAGAGCGGCCGTCACCGGGGTTCGGGGCTATGGTGGGCGACGTCGTCGGAAGCTGTGCCCCCCACCCGTTCGGAGACTGACGCGATGACCTGCCGCACCCTGAGCCGCCGCACGAGCGTCGCCGCCGCGGTGCTGGCCGGTCTGCTGCTGTCGTCCTGCGGCGGCACCGACCCCGCGCCGAGCGCCCCGCCGGCCGCCCCGGCCGCCGGCCCCACCGCCCCCACCGCGCCGGCCGTCGAGGCC
>DASVVF010000983.1:0-10547 GCA_036386695.1 Catenuloplanes sp.
GGGGAGCTGCCGCCGCCGCGTACACCGCCCGGTCCGGTCGGACCGACCCCGTCGGCCGGTCCCGGCGTTGGCCGCCGACCCGCACCGCCCGGTGGGCCGGCGTCGCCCCCGGTCAGCTCGGCGACCCGCGCCTGCCACCACCGGCGCGACGCGGTCGGCGGCGGCGCGTCGGTGACGGTGGCAGGGGTGGTGTCCACGGGCCGCCCGGTCGCCGGCGGGTCGCCCCCGGCCGCCCGGCCGGCGTCGTGGCTCAGCCCCAGGACGCCCAGGTACCCGGCGAGGGCGTCCTGCGCCACCCGCAACGCGTACGCGGCCTGCTCGGCGTGCTCGGTGGCGTTGCCCAGCTGCGGCACCCCGACCGGGTCGACGGAGCTCTGCCGGACCCAGAACAGCAGGTCGGTGGCGGTGCGGAGCCGGTCGATGGCCACCGACACCAGGCCGGTGGGCAGTTCGTCGGACGTGGCCCGCACCTGGGCGCCGAGGTCCTCGATGAGCGACATGGCCAGCTACAGGGTCGCCGCGTACGACTGTGCCTGCTCGACGGCGAGGAACGTCGCCACGAGGCACTCCTCCAGCTCCAGGCTGGCCTGCGCCAACGAGGCGTTCGCCGCGCCCACCGCGTCATTGCCGCTGCCGTCCAGCGCGGCGGCCAGACTCTGCTGGGCCTCGCCGAGCTTGTCGGTGGCCGCCTGGATGGCGGCCTGCCCCTCGGTGACCTGTTGCAGCGCGGCGTCGATGGCGGCCTTCACTTCGGCGACGCTCGCCACGAATCACACTCCCCTGCCGGGCCCGGCTCTTCCTTGGCAGGGTAATCGCTAACCGGACGCCGACCACCAGCGGTCTCAGGATGGCGGAAACCGGGCGGCCGGAGGGGGATAGTGGGCCGGGTTCACCGCGCCCGTTCGCTGAGGTCGGCGACGGAGGTCGGGCGCCCGGTCACGGCGTCGCGCATCCGGTCCACGAGTCCGGTCCCCGGTCCGAGCAGCTTGTTCAGCGGTGCGTGGTCCGGCGCGGCCGGGTGGGGCCGGGTGGGGGCCAGTTTCTTCGCCTGCTCCACCTTGCGCCCCAGGTCGACCAGCTCCTCGGCGGTGCAGCCGGCCCGCAGCCGCGGGAACAGGTCGCTCTCCTCATCGGCGACGTGGTGCCGGATCGTGCCGGTCAGCCTGGTCAACAGGACGTCGAAGTGGGGGTTGGCCGGGTCGAGGCCGTCCAGCTCGTTGAGGGTACGTTCCGCCTCGGCGTGCTCCTCGATCTCGTGTTCGGCCTTGTGGTCGCCGTCGGGAAGGACCTCGCGGGCGGTCGGGTAGACGTACTGCTCCTCGGCCACCGCGTGCCGGATCAACTCGGCGATCATGACGCTGGCCAGGTCGCGGCGCCGCTCCGGGGTGCCGGTTCCGGTTTCCAGCTCGACGAACAGCTGCTCGATCCGGTGATGGTCCTCGATCAGCAGATCGACGATGTCACGCCCGCCCGCGTCCTCGGTCATCGCCATCACTCCTCCTGAGGTCCGGGGTCCGGCGCCACCGGACGGTCGGGTGGATACCCGGGTTTATCGCGCCCGTTCGGCGATGCGCCGGTTTCGTCCGGTTGGCACGGTGCGCCGGGCCCACGTACCGGTGCTCCGCCGGGCTCGTGCGGCGATCCGCCGGTTCCCTCCGGTTGATGCAGCAGCCGGGGCCCGCGTACCTGGCCACCGAGGGCGGTGACCCGGGCCCGCAGCTCCCGGTCGGCGGTGACCACCACGCAGGCCCGGCCGGCGGCCGCGCGCACCAGGTCCACGATGGCGTCGTCGCCGGAGCCGGCGGCCGCCACGGCGCGGACCCCGGCGACGCTGGCCACCCCCCGGGCGCGCCCCTCGACCACCAGCACCACCTCCAGCGGCGCCGCCAGGCCCGGTAGCCCGGTGGCGGCGACCGGCCGCAGCCGGTCCCGCAGCCGCGCCGCGGCTCCCGCCCGGTCGCGCCACCATCCGTCGGGCACCGACCCGACCACATTGGCGGCGTCGACGATCAGCAGGGTGCCCGGTTCGGGTGGTTGGTCGGTCACCGGCCCAGCCTCGCACGCGGGGCTCCGCTGACCGACCGGGCGGACGGGTCGCCGGCCGCCGGCTTCGCACGTTTGGCCCCGGGACGGCCGGGTAGCGCAGCGACGACAGCCGCCCGACCGGGCGCGGCAACCAGCACCCTGAGCCCGACAGGAGTCGACCATGACGGAAGCCACCGAGCCGGACGGCGGGGATCAGCCCGACGCCGTGAGGGCCACCGACACGCCTGTCGGCCGGGAGGCCGCCGACGGCGTGGACACCGCCGAGGCGCCGCTGCTGGCCGGCGACGACGTACGGCCCGGTCCGGAGTTCACCGGCGCTCCGGTCGCCGGCAGCACCGAGCCCAGCGACTAGCCGACGTCGGCCGCGGGGCCGGCCCGCCGGCCGGGTTGACGCCCGGGGCGTGTGGACTGTCGCTGACCGGGTACGGAGCCTGGTCATGGAGAATCCCGGATGGACGAGCGTCGCCGAGGCCCTCAACGACCTGGACTTCCCGGCGACCAAGCAGGAGATCGTCGACCACGCTCTGGACAAGCGCGCCAGCCACGACGCGTTGCGGCTGCTGCGTGGCCTGCCGATCGAGACGTACCGCAACATCTCGGAGGTCCGCAGCTCGGTGCCGCTGGACCCGGCGCGCGATGACGGGGGCACCCCGGCCGACAAGGCGGCGCAGGCCCGCTCGCCGCACAGCAAGGGCATCGCCGAGCACCTGCGCCGCACCGACGACTGAGCGGGATCGGGTCGGCCCGCGCCCCGACGCGCCGGCCCCGATCCGGCAGGTGACCGACGCGGCGACCCCCGGTCCGGCAGGTGGCCGAGCCGTGCGCTCGCCCCCGGCCGGGCGTCGGGGTCAGGCGGCGGCCTGGTGTTCCAGACCGAAGTCCGGGTTGCCGCTGACCCACCTCACGTAGAGGGGGTTGCGGCTGACCGAGTCGAGGTAGGCCGCGGTGGCCAGCACCAGCATCCGGGCGGCCGTCGTCGCCGCGGCGCTCTCCGGATGCCACCCGAGCACCTGCCGCCAGCGCAGCGGCGCGCCGGCCAACGGCCGGTTGACCAGTCCGGCCGGGGGACGGAACGTCGGCTGGCACAACGCGACGGCCGCCCCGCTCTCCACCATATCGACGCAGCTGCGGATGTCGGTCTCGAACATCCGTCGGGGGCTGAAACCGTCGCGGGCGCAGGCGGCGACGAAGCAGTCGGCGAAGCAGCCGTCGCCCGCTCCGGTCACCCACTGCTCGCCGGCCAGGGCGCCGAGCCGGACGTCCGCCTGGGCGGCCAGCGGGTGGGCCTCGGGGAGCAGCACACACACCGCGTCGACGGCGACGGTGCGCCACACCAGCCCGTATTCGGGGGAGGGGAAGGCGTCGCCGCAGACCCCGACCTGGGCGTAGTCGAGTTTGCCGGCGAGCACCATGGTGGCCAGCTCATCGACGTAGTACGACGGGAAGGTGCTGATCTGGGCGTCCGGCTGCTCCTCGGCCAGCCGGTGCACCAGACCACCGACGATGGGTCCGCCGACCGCACCGATGCGGTACCGGCTCAACGCGGCGTCGGCGCCGGTGCCGGCCATCCGGGCCGCCTCGTCCTGGAGGCCTTTCATCGCCGGCAGCAGCACCCGGGCTCGGGACAGCACCAGCTCACCCAGCGCGGTCGGTCGGGCGCCGCGGCGGTCCCGCTCGAACAGCGGCCCGCCCAGGGTGCGCTCGATGCGCTGCAGCTGCGCGGTCAGGGCAGGCTGCGCCAGGCCGAGCGTCGATGCCGCCTTGGTCACGCTGCCCGTCTCCGCGATCGCGCAGACCACCCTGAGATGACGCAGCTCCAGGTTCATAACGTGACGGTAGGACCAGTACGGGAGTCCGGGAAGACCTTCGCTGAGTGAAACATCCCCCAGACGTGAAGAAATCTTTCATCGATCGGACACCTATCCCTAACGTACGGCCCAGAGCAGCCCCCGTTCGGTCAGCGTTCGGATCTGCGGCACCGCGAGGTCGGCGACCCGGTGACCGACGGTGCTGACGAACACCCGGCCGGCGCCCCATCGGCGGGTCCAGACCGCCGGCACGGTGACCGCGCGGTCCCACCCGGCGGCCGGGTCCGGTTCGAACGTCACCGTCGCCAGCACGTCGTTGAGCGGGTCGGTGAGCACCCAGTACTTCTCGGTGTGCAGCCGCACCGTGCCGATGCCGGCCACGATGGGGTGGTCGGCCCGGGCCGGCACCACGGTCAGGTCATGGTCGACGAAGTCCGGCGGGTGGTGCACGAACAACCCGCCGGTGAGCTGCTGGTAGGCGTTGTGGTGGAAGGCCGCCACGATGCCCCCGTGCCAGCCGGCCAGCCCGGTCCCGGCCCGTACGGCCGCGGCCAGGCCGGCGGCCTGCGCGTCGGTGAGCTGACCCATCGACCAGCACTGCACGACCAGGTCGGCGGCGGCCATCCGGGCGGCGTCGGTGTAGACGTCGAGGGTCTCGCTGATGTCCACCGTGAAACCGTGTCCCCGCAGCATCGGCAGGAACAGCTCGGTGGCGGCCACCGGAACGTGGCCCTCCCAGCCGCCGCGGACCACCAGGGCGCGGCGCGGCGTGGTCATCGGGCGCCGGCCGGGCTGGCGGGGGGCGCCATGGTCACAGGTCCCGGGCGTAGGTGACCCGGCCGGACACCGCGTCGCGCAGCTTGTCCACCACGCCGAGCGCCGGGTCGACGACCTTGTTCCACGGGGGCGTGGTCGGGGTCGACGGGTGCGGTCGGGTCGGCGCGGCCTCCTGGGCCGTCTCCACCCGGTTGCCCAGCCGGACCAGTTCCTCGGTCGAGGCCATCTCGCCCAGCAGCGGCAGTAGTTCGGCGGCGGCGGCCTCGGCGTGCCGGCGCAGCTGGGTGGCCACCGCGTCGGCCAGCCGGCCGAACTCGGGGTCCGCCGGTGGGGTCGCGGACAGCTCCCGCAGGGTCAGCAGGATCGCGTGGTCCTCGGCGACCTCCCGGTCGGCCAGCCGGTCGCCGTCGGGCACGGCCGCCCGGACGGCCGGGTAGAGGTACTGCTCCTCGGCCGACAGGTGCCGGCTCAGGCTGGCGGTCACCACCTGGGCGATCTCCCGGCGGCGCTGCTCCGGCGCGTCGGCGTCGGTGAGCCGGGCGCAGAGCGCGCCCAGCCGGCGGTGTTCCTCGGCGAGTACCTCCACCACGCTGCGCCCGGCGGGCAGCCCCGGGGCGTCGTCGCCGCCGGGAGCCGGTGGCAGTGGGGGCAGGGGCAGGGTCACGGCGGCTCTCCTCGAAGGGCGGGGATCCATCGTCGGGTGTCGACGGGCACCGCGGTACCCGCCCGGCTCCGCCGGGAAACAACCCACCGGCGTCGCCGGCGGGGGGTGCGCCCGGTCGCGGGCCGACTGGTAAGAAGAGCGGATGAGCCCAGCCACCGATGACCGCGCCGCCGACGAGGTCGTCGAGATCTGCCGCGACCTGCTGCGCATCGACACCACCAACACCGGCGACACCACCACCAGCGCGGGCGAGCGGGTGGCGGCGGAGTACGTCGCCGAGAAGCTCGCCGAGGTGGGGGTCGACTGCCAGCTGCGCGAGTCGGCGCCGGGGCGGACCAGCCTGGTGGCCCGCATCGCCGGCGCCGATCCCGGCCGCGGCGCGCTGCTGGTGCACGGGCACCTCGATGTGGTGCCGGCCGACCCGGACGAGTGGTCGGTGCACCCGTTCTCCGGTGAACTGCGCGACGGCTACCTGTGGGGGCGCGGCGCGATCGACATGAAGGACTTCGACGCGATGGTGCTCGCGGTGGTGCGCCAGTGGCGCCGCACCGGGGTCACCCCGCCGCGGGACATCGTGCTGGCGTTCACCGCCGACGAGGAGGCCGGCGGTGAGTACGGCGCGCACTTCCTGGTGCGTGAGCACGCGGACCTGCTGGAGGGCTGCACCGAGGCGATCGGCGAGGTCGGCGGTTTCTCGTACACGGTCAACGACGACCTGCGCCTCTATCTGATCGAGACCGCGGAGAAGGGCATCGAGTGGCTGCGGCTGCATGCCCGGGGGCGACCCGGGCACGGGTCCATGATCCACGACGACAACGCGGTGACCGCCCTGGCGGAGGCGGTGGCCCGGGTCGGCCGGCACCGGTTCCCGGTGGTGGTGACGCCGACCGTCCGGGCGTTCCTGGAGGAGATCTCCGGGCTGCTCGGCATCGAGCTGGACCCCGACGAGCCGGAGCTGGCGATCGCCAAGCTCGGTCCGATCGCCTCGATCATCGGCGCGACCGTGCGCAACACCGCCAATCCGACCCGGCTGGCGGCCGGGTACAAGGACAACGTGATCCCCGGTCGGGCCAGCGCGACCCTCGACTGCCGGACCCTGCCCGGGCAGGCCGAGGTGTTCCTGGAGCAGCTGCGCGAGGTGATCGGTCCGGACGTGGAGATCGAGCACGTGCAGCGCCAGCCGGCCGTCGAGACCGGTTTCGACGGCGAACTCGTCGACGCCATGGCCGCCGCCCTGCGGGCGGAGGATCCGGGCGCGCGGGCCGTGCCCTACATGCTCTCCGGGGGTACCGACGCCAAGGCGTTCCAGCACCTGGGCATCCGCTGCTTCGGCTTCGCGCCGCTGCGGTTGCCCGCCGACCTGAACTTCGCCGCCCTGTTCCATGGCATTGACGAGCGGGTCCCCGTCGACGGACTACAGTTCGGCGTGCGGGTCCTCGACCGCTTCCTGCGCGGCAGCTGACGCTGTCCGGCGCGAGCCACTCTCCATTGTGAAGGGATTCTCCACACATGACCGACCAGCACGCGGAACTCGATGCCGCCCTCGAGCGGGTTATCGGCGCCGCCAAGGATCATCTGGCCGCGGTCAAGGCGGCTGCGGGCCGAGTGGACGATGACGACGTCTGGCAGGCGTACGTCGCGTTGAACAACACTTCGTTCGAGTACGACGAGCTGCTGCTCGACGCGTTCGGCGAGGTGACCCCGTGGGACGTGGAGTCGATCGACCCCGACGAGGCCGACGAACGCTTCGGGGTGGGGCTGGGTGGCGCGGACGGCACCGAGCCGGCCGACCCGCACAGCCAGGTGGTGTCGGTGCGCCAGCGGCGCGACTACCGGGTGCCCAGCGTCGCGGCCCTGCTGCGGGTGGCCGAGGCGGCCCGGCGCTCCGCCGTCCCTGACGAGAGCGAACCGACCGAGCCGGTGGAGTCGGTCGGCGAGGCGGTGCTGGAGCTGCTGCAGGCCGGCGACGGCTCGTTGGCCTCGCTGGACCTGCCCGAGCTGGAGCCGCTGGACGGCCTGGTGACGGTCAGCGAGGTGGCCACCCCGTTGGACCTGGAGGCGTTCCCCGACGATGACGCCGCCGGCCCGTTCCAGCCGGCCGCGGACGACCAACTGGTCGGGCGGCTCGACGAGCACCCGTTCCTGCCCGGCGAGTCCGACGAGCACGCTGGGCACGACCACCGGGTAGTGGGCGGCCCGGAGGCCTGATCGCCCGCCTCCGACAACCCCCGGTTCAGTACGACAGGCCCGGTTGCGGTTGCTTCTGCACCCGGCGACGCAGCACCACCTGCCGCGTCCCGTCGCGGAGCAACCGCACCCGGGCCAGTTCCCAACCGGAGAACTCCGCCTGGATAGCCAGCTGCGCCGCGGCGGTCACCCGGTCGACATTCGGCGGCAACCGCAGCGGCGCGTATTCGTAGTCCATCGTTCCATCGTGCGACAGACCCGGCGACCGACACCAGTCCCGATCAGGTGCGGGTGAGGTCACCCTGCGCCGTCGGCGGCGGGCCCGGGCCCGGCGGCGCGCCCGGCCGGGGGGCTGTCAGCCGTCGCGCTCCGGGTAGCCCAGCGGTACCGCCGACACGTCGTCCAGGGCCCGGGCGATCTCGTCGGGCAGCGTGGTCTGTTCGACCTGCAGGGCCCCCTGGAGCTGGCCGGCCGTGCGGGCGCCGAGGATCGGCGCGACCACCCCGGGCCGGTCCCGGATCCAGGCCAGCGCGACCTCCAGCGGCGAGACGCCGAGCCCGCCGGCGGCGGTGGCCACCGACTCGACGATGCTGGAACAGCGCGGCTCCAGGTAGCTGGCGACGAACGGGCCGAAGTGCGCCGAGGCGGCACGGGAGTCGGCCGGGCGGCCGTTGCGGTACTTGCCGGTCAGCACCCCACGGCCCAGCGGTGACCACGGCAGCACCCCCAGACCCAGGGCCGCGCACGCGGGCAGCACCTCCCGCTCGATGCCCCGCTCCAGCAGGGAGTACTCGACCTGGGCGGCGACCACCGGGGCCCGGCCGGGGAACGCGGCCTGCCAGGTGGCGGCCCGCGCGGTCTGCCAGCCGGCGAAGTTCGACACCCCGATGTAGCGGACCCGGCCGCTGGCCACCGCGTGGTCGAGGGCGGCCAGGGTCTCTTCCAGTGGCGTCTGGCCGTCGTACCCGTGCACCTGCCAGAGGTCGACGTAGTCGGTGCCCAGCCGGCGCAGCGAGGCGTCCAGGGTGCGCAGCAGGTGCCCGCGCGAACCGTCGCGCCGGCGCCCGGTGCCCGGCCGCAACCCGGCCTTGGTGGCGATCAGCAGCTCGTCGCGGGGGACCAGCGAGTCGACCAGGGAGCCGATCACCGCCTCGGCGTCGCCGTCGCCGTACACGTCGGCGGTGTCCACCAGGTTGCCCCCGGCATCCAGGTAGAGCTTGAGCTGCGCGGCCGCGTCGTCGGGGTCGGTGTCCCGGCCCCAGGTCATGGTGCCGAGCGCGAGCCGCGAGACCGCCAGCCCGCTTCGGCCGAGCGGTCGCTGTTGCATGGGTGAACCTTATTCAGTACATCGGCGTCCGGGCATCCTCGTCTCCGGCGAGCCGGTGCGACCGTGCGTCTGGAACCGGACGCAACGACGCTTCCCGATCGCCGTAGGGCAGCCACCCAGTCACCGACTGTGATTGCGTAGCCTGGGGCGACCGGGGCGCCGCCGCCCGCGGAGTCCTCCGGGGCGGGGCGGGCGTCACCACCGGCGACGGGAGGACCAGTGCGGCTCGGACTCAGCCTCGGCTACCAGACGGCGTGGAGCACCCCCGCCGACCACCTCGCCCTGGCCCAGGAGGCCGATCGCCTGGGCTATTCGGTGGTCTGGGCGGCGGAGGCGTACGGCTCTGACTCACCCAGCATGCTGGCCTGGATGGCCGGGCAGACCAGCCGCATCGACGTGGGCTCGGCGGTGATGCAGATCCCGGCCCGTACCCCGGCGGCGACCGCCATGACCGCCGCCACCATCGACGCGCTCTCCGGTGGCCGGTTCCGGTTGGGGCTCGGGGTGTCGGGGCCGCAGGTCTCCGAGGGCTGGCACGGGGTGCGGTTCGGTAAGCCGCTGGCCCGCACCCGGGAGTACGTCGAGATCGTGAAGCTGGCCCTGGCCCGCAAACCGGTGGCCTACGACGGGGCGCACTACACGCTGCCGCTGCCGGACGGGCCCGGCAAGGCCCTGCGGCTGGGCTTCCATCCGCCGCGCGAGCGGATCCCGCTGTACCTGGCGGCGGTCGGGCCGAAGAACCTGGAGCTGGCCGGCGAGATCGCCGACGGCTGGCTGGCCGTGTTCTACGCGCCGGAGTTCGCCGACGAACAGCTCGCCGCCGTCAGCGCCGGCCGGGCCCGGGTGGGCGCGACCCTGGACGGGTTCGACGTGGTGCCCAGCGTCCCGGTGGTGATCGGGGACGACGTCGAGTCCTGCGCGGAGCTGGTGCGCTGGTATGCCGCCCTCTACGTGGGCGGCATGGGCAGCCGGGAGCAGAACTTCTACAACCAGCTCGCCGTCCGGATGGGGTACGCCGACGCGGCCCGTCAGGTCCAGGACCTGTACCTGAACAAGCAGCAGCGCGACGCCGCCGCGGCGGTGCCGTTGGAGTTCATTGACCGGACCTCCCTGCTCGGGCCCAAGGAGCGGGTGGCCGAGCGGATGCGAGAGTACGCCGCCTCCGGGGTGACCACCCTGTCGGTGACGCTGTTCGTCGCCGACCGCGACAGCGGTGTGGACACCCTGCGTACCGTCGCGGAGGCGTTCGAGCTGTCCGGCGTGGGGCAGTGATCCGCCGGCCGGTGAGCCGGCCGTAGGCTGACCATCGTGGCGACAGTCCTGCTTCTGCGACATGGCCGTACCACCGCCAACGCCGACGGGGGACTGGCCGGGCGGCTGCCGGTCGAGCTCGACGACCTTGGCCGCGGCCAGGCCACGGCCGTGGGTGAGCGGCTGCGGGCGGTGCCGCTGGCCGCGGTGGTCAGCAGCCCGCTGGTGCGTTGCCGGCAGACCCTGGCGCTGGCCCTGCCGGGGGTGGAGCCGGTGGTGGAGGACGGCCTGGTCGAGTGCGACTACGGCCGGTGGGAGGGGCAGCCGCTGAAGAAGCTGGCCAAAGATCCACTCTGGCCGGTGGTGCAGCTGCACCCGAGCGCGGCGGTGTTCCCCGACGGGGAGGCGATGGCGGCGATGGCGGCCCGGGCGGTGGCGGCCGTGCGGTCGTGGGACGCCCGGCTCAGCGCCGAGCGCGGGCCGGACG